>JBKPEN010000226.1:0-11226 GCA_046728425.1 Thermoproteota archaeon | reverse complement strand
GCAGCATACAGTATCGTCTTAAGGGAAGTTTTCTTGTAAGCAGAAATAGAGAGCCCAAGCAATAGGATTGAAAATGCTGCAATTGCTATCTTGATTGCCTGCGTTATCGGTTCATAAGGCTCAACTTCCATTTGTTCAATTCCTATTGGTTCATCTCCACCTGTCTCTTCAGACTCTGTTTGATTCTCATCACCTTCTTCGTCAGGGCCATTATCGCCATCACTAATTCCGTTCTCTACCTGTCGTATGAGCCAAGACAGAAGGAAGAACCAAATCGGCATAGATAGTAAATCTGTCATGGTTGTTTCTCTCCTTGAGATAAGGACAGAAACATTTCCGCCAGTCTGTTGCTCCATCTGTTCCATATGCTAGGATAGTAGTTTTTTAGCAAAGCAACAACCTGATTAGAATCTCCATGTAATTTGTATCGCTTGAACTTGCCTTCCTTAATTTCATCAATGACTCTATAATCTTGTAATCGCTTGATCTGCCAGCTTACGGATGGGGAAGATATTCTCATGTGCTTGCTGATTTCACTTTGTGATGGATACTTCTGCTCAATAATAAACATCAGAATCTCTCGTGCAGTTTCGTTGCTTAAAACTTCTAATAGTTGCTTTTCATTTTCTTCAAATGCCCCTACTATAAAGTAGTACTTGTGAAAGCTCTGTCTCTGGGAAGTTATCCTGCCTGCCTTCTCCAGTTTATCAAGATGGTACTGAACTGTACCCATTGCTAGGTCAAGCTCCTTTCTGATCTTTCTGAGGTGGCAGCTGGGATTTTCGCGAATAAATTGAAGTATTTGGTCTGTTGTACTGTCTTCGGGTTGTAAAGAGCCTTCATTTGGCACAACGGACCGACCGACCCGCTCCGATTCTTTATAGATCCAAAGGTATTATCCTTTTCGAAGGAGCAAGAACCAATTACGCACAAGCCGCTCCCTTCTATATAATCGCCATTCAAAATCGAGGAAGCGGAAGAAAGGGAGGAAAGAACAAGAAGCACGTACTTGCGTCCGTACTGATGACCGTCATATGTCCATCCATCTCCCCTCAGGCTTCTTCTTTTCTTCGTTTGTTAGGTCTTGATTTTAGTAAGCTCTAGGATTTCTGATCCGCCACTGGTTAATAGCTCTTTGATATCGCCCACGCTGGGTGCAAAGAATTTGTGCTCCTCCACTCCTGGTTCTATGGGTGTGGTTTCCCTAGTCTCAAGCACATTTTTGAAACAACCATATGGAACGCAGACAGATTGGGTCAAACTTACTATCTCTGCTCTATCTTCGGCTATACCTTTGGCAGATTCCTGCTGATATGAATCGCCAACTTTCGGATTCGCTTCCATAAATATTCCAGGCTTGGCTCCATTCACACCCGCTTCCCAGGAACCTTCATTGCTACCACTCTCGACTTCAGTTGTGAATTCTCCCATATACCATACATTTCCATTGTCGTCCTGTGCGAACCAATCATCTGTGAATTCCACGAGTTTACCCTTCTCGTAGGCGTTATCGCGGACTACCCTGGCGGTTATGCCATTCACGTCATTAGTTCGGTCGGTTACAGTGAATTCGTCGCTTGCACGTTCACCCTCCGTCGTACCCAGATAGGTAAACGTGGTGCCTGGTTTCAGCGGAAAATATTTGTTGTCTATATTCAAGGAATTGCTAAAGTTTCTTTTGTCAAATACGATATTGTTTGTATCCGCACCTGCAGCAGCCGATGCGAATTGTTCATCTGCAACTATTCCCATAATTATCCCTGCTGTTATCATTGCAGCCAATGCGAATGTCTTAGTTCTACTATTCATGCATAGAGGGTGAGTGCTTTACCTATTAACTACTGTGATACGAGCAGCTAACTTCCAGCCTTTGTACTATATACAGGGGTATGCACTGAGTTAGACACTTGTACTACAATCCAAAATCCGAAAATCTTTCATAATAGTATCGTCTCTGACTTGCTCCAATCATTCTGTTTATAGCTGCTTCCTTTGCATACTAAATTGAGTAGACCAAACCGATGGAGATTAATGACAAAAAGATTCGGTAGTTAAACAGAATAGCGGGTTTCGGTGGAATCCAAGACAGATATGACCTAATAAGCCCACCCATCCAATAGCCGATATATTGATAGGTTAAGTGGGAAACAGTTCAACATTCAGACGAATCTTAAGAAAAACTCATGGGAGGAGATATAGTTGTGACTAAGAGATAGAGAATGTGCTAATCCGCGTAAGCAAACTGTCAGATAAGTTCATTTTTCACCTAGATTAATTGTATATTCGCTTCACAAGAACTTTAATGGATTGTAAGCCCTATGAGAGATTCGGCTAACAGCCTAGAGTGTTATGAATCTAACTAGTAGAGTAACGTCGTTAAACGATAAAATCAGATGATGCATCATAGAGTGTGTGTAGATAAAAATTGGTCAATAAGAAATTTGTTATCGTAATTGCAATAGCAGTTGTAGCAATCTCTATCGGAGTAGCTGCTATTGGTTCATTAGTTAATCGTCCACCTGAAGCAAGCACTGGAGGGGGAAGTCCATCTTCGCCTGTAGTATTATTAGTGCATGGTTTAGGGGAAGACGCATCAATCTGGATGAAATGGGAAGAGTTGTTGGCAAATGATGGCATCCAATATCATACAATCACTTTCCAAGAATCAGATGACATGTGCGGAACTGCTCTAGCACATGCTGTAGAGTTAGGCAAACGCATTGATGAAATATTAAGTAGCGATCCATCTGGTCAAGTCAATATCGTTGGTCATAGCAAGGGCGGAATTGATGCAAGAGTATACCTTGCAAATGGTACTCAATCAGTAGCAAATCTAATAATGATTGGAACCCCCAACAATGGCACACCTATGGCTGAAAGAACCAGCATATGCGCTCCTGCTGTCTGGGATATGCTGCCTGGAGCAAATGCGACCAAAGTAGGAAGCAATCCAAATACTAGATACTATACTATTGCTGGAGACTGGGCGAAGGAGGTAGGAGGCAATCCAGCAATTCCAGGACCTGATGATGGTCTGGTACCTGTCTCTAGTGCGGAATCAGGACCCAATTTTCAAAGTCTTGGCAGAACAGAGCATGCTCATCAGGAGTTATTAGGAGAAGAGGAATACAATCTTGCGCGAGACGTGCTATTAGGAAGAAGATAGAAGCGAGAGCTGCTGATGATGATTATTTTACCCCAACGGGTTACAATCCAGTGCCAATTATTCGTTACCCTTGGCATATGCTTATCCTTGTTGTGGGTGTCTCTAAGGCTAAAGAAAGAGCATACAAGCATCTGTTGTCATGGTATCTAATGTAATGATGATGATTTTCAATTCTCACCAGCCTGCCGACAATTCTCCTATCTTCGCTTCTCTCCATCTCATATTTTTAAGGAATCCATCAAGAAGGACCCATACAGGAACAGGTTCGGGTTTTTGTCCTACAACCACTAGAAGAAGTTGGACCTTATTTTAATGCCGTAGATAACTAGATTGATTATAATGGACCGGGTGGGGATTTGAACCCAGGGCCTCAGCCACCTCAGAAATCCTCTATAAGGAGGGCAGCCGTAATTTCAAAATCAGGGCCTATTTTCTTATCCGAGAGCATGTACGACACAATCATGAATCATTAATTCATCAGGAGTGTGAAGAGACGTGCGACCAAAGTAAGTGCATTGCAGTGACGTCTTGATCTTCAAATACTATTGTCTTGAAGCTGTACTATGACTAGTGGAATTCAGAAGATAGGAACTGCAAGCAAGTTGCGAAAGCTCTTGCTCATATGCGGTATCCTTGCTTCGCTGCTTTATGTCGCTACTGATATACTCGCAGGAATGCTATGGGAGGGCTACAGCTTCAGCTCTCAAGCCATCAGTGAGCTTTCTGCTATCGGCGCTCCTACAAGACCACTCGTCGTTACGCTTGGTATCATATATGATATACTTCTCATCGCATTTGGATTGTGCGTCTGGACAATAGCTAGTGGTGGCCAAAGAAGGCGTAGTGCACTCCGCTTAGTCGGAGGCGTGCTAGTCACAATTGGGGTCGTAGGCTTCGTGTGGGCGCCGTTATTCCCAATGCACTTACGAGGGGATGAGATGACGTTTACCGATACCATGCACTGGGCTATTGCGGGCGTGGTTGTGCTCTTAATCCTGGTGATGATAACACTAGGAGCTATTGCATATAGAAGGTGGTTCCGCCTCTATTCGATTGGGACACTTGCGACACTCCTAGTGGTAGGCATGTGGTCAATATTTGTGGGTGGTGCCCAGATTGCAGCAGAACAGCCTACGCCGTTCTTCGGGCTCATGGAACGCATTACAGTATATGGTTACTTGGCATGGGTGGCAGTGCTAGCCAATGTCCTCTTGCGTGAGGAAACCGCTAGAAGAGCTATGTTGAAAGGATCCTCGCAGCACACGATTCCTTGACAAAGAGAAAAAACTATCAGCGACAAACGGCTTGAAGAAGTGATTTGTTTATTTTGTGCATTATTGACATATGCAAAAACTGACAGAAGCTCCATAAATCTACAACAAGCGCTGAGGTCTTGTCTTGATGCCGTAGTTCTATATACCAGATAATAATGTACCAGGCTTATGTCAGGATATTGATGTTGCGGCTGCTGTGCATGTACCACAAAAAAGAACCGATATCGATGCGGGTTCGGTGGAACCCAGAACGATATCGGTTCTTTAAATGGATTCTGCTGATTCTGAATACAATCGCTTAGCTTTAAAGTTTTGCTGTTTGTGTGAATACGCTATAAATGCAAAAGTATTTCTAGCCCCTTAGAAGATGACTCAATTGCTCCTGCTAGTGGAAGGCAGGAAAGAGTGATGATTCCCGCTTGTACAACTATACAAAGCAAACCTGAAGGTGTCTTGAACAGATTGTTTAAAGTCTAGGCTGTTTTCTTGAGAGAAGATAAAAGCCACCTGCCTCACCCAGATTACGGTTTCTATGAACTTGAGCGAAAGGTAAAAGCAGAACCTTCATAACTCGTGATCCTAGATAGATAATGCATCAATCGCCCGAACAAAGGTTATTACAAAGCGACGACACATATACTATAGTTGAATTTCGATAGGATTTTTCGTGAGGTGATGAACCTCGATCCGCAGATTCGGCTCGTTACCATATGTGATATGGACGGCAATATTTTGTTATCTCATCATCGACGAGATACGGTCAATTTACTCACGCCAGAAGAGAGCAGAAAATCGCTTGAAATGGCGGTAAAAGGATGGAAAACAAGGAGTGAACTTGCACCAAAGATTGGTAAAGGAAAGTATGTTTTGGCTGAATATGAAAAGATAAAGCGTATAACAATGCCATTAGGAGATAATCACCTTTTATATTTAACAACCGAGGTGAATGCTGATCACGATAAGATAATCAATGGAATACGAAAGATTCCGTTGATAATCGGTCCCTAATCAATTATTTATTGGTGGCTTGTTGATCCTCCCGATTCAAACGACCTCCTTAGACATATCGACGACAAAGTCGACAGATATTTCTTGATGCCTTGACAGTGAGAGACGCATAAGGGATTATTGTGGATAAAAAAGGAGGACACAGAGGGATTCGACAGAAAAACCTTCAGAATTTGCATACAAGCTTGGCGTATTCATACAAACTATATGGCACATGTAAAAAGCGATTGTTTTGATTATATCTATGAAATAAATGTGAAACTTTATACATGCAAGCTCTCATTATCTTGTCGCTATGTCATTAGAAAATGAAAAGGACGATGAAACTCAAACTGTGAAACCAAAAAAAGTCCGAAACAGATAAAGAAAAAGAAAAGGAAGAGTTAGAAACTCTTGAAATGGAATCAACAGGAGGAGGTAAGGAAGGAGGCGGGGGGTAAAGAATTATTGTTTGTTGTTTATCGTTAGAAAAAAATCACTCCTTACTTCTCGAAAATTCCGATTTCTGTATCGACTATTTTTTGGTATTGTAGTGTAAGAACCCGAGTAGTTAGCGGGTTCGGTGGGATGCAGCTGAAAATTGAGATAAATCTGCAAAAAGGGGTCATGCTGGTGCTTCTTGTTCCGGTTTCTTATGAAGTTATGTCTGAATCCACAAGTTTTCAAATATTGAAACATAACTTTGCGATTGCTTAAATTACTCTTTTAAGTCTAGTAATTTAGACAATTTTGGATGTGTACTTCCTCTGTTGAATAGATCTCAGTATACCAAGTCCCATTATTACGTATCCTATTACAATTACTGTCAAAAGTGGTGCTACAGTCTTATCCATCACTGCTACTCCTAATGCAGTTATTCCGATAAGTGCGCCACCCACTATAAGGAGAGTTGTTATTACTTTTGATGTGTTTTTTCCTCGTATATCCATCCCAAATGCTAGGAAGAATAAGATTATTGATGATATACCGAAGTTAGATATACGAAATGGCTTCCTATCTATGTTCACTGGTAAAAATCCATGCTTACTAAACCGTTCCATTGATCCATCTGCAATATGGATCAATAACAAGGTCATCGCGGCTATAGCAAGAATTTCTGATATTTGGACCTTAGGTCTCCTTATCTGAATGTGTGTCGATATTACTTTATATCATCTCTATTCTTAGAGCATCAACCAAATATAAAAATAGGCTGGTCAATTCCAGTTTTGGAATGCAAAGTTGGAATCCACACTTGGAATTTGTCTCTATGCTTACTGAATAGAAAAAGGAGCTGACGAGGCCTCGCGCTGGTTCAACGAGCATCAATACAGCAAGGTTTGAT
Organism: Thermoproteota archaeon; assembly: GCA_046728425.1. Lineage (GTDB taxonomy): Archaea > Thermoproteota > Nitrososphaeria > Nitrososphaerales > Nitrososphaeraceae > Nitrososphaera. Next base: position 4,454 of record JBKPEN010000226.1, on the reverse strand, counting down.
CCTTTAACCAAGACTTTACGAATATTGGACTCCAATTTAGGATAGGCTATTGGGTGACTGTGCTCCTAGCAGTAAGACATGTAAGATATCAAATGTTCTGCAATTCTCAACAGGAGAGAACTACCAGACATGGTTCGCTTAATGCTCAGAAAATAAAATAGGAAGCATAGCACAAAATAATAATAATCAGTTACCCTTTTATGTTCAGCTTCCCCTTAAGATCTAACACTTCGAACAGGTCAGAGTGTGAAAATTAAATTTAATATTTCGAAAACAAGGGTGTCTTGTCTCCCTTATCCGTCAAACGTGAATATTGAGATGGTAACTTCATGGGCATTTACTCCTGCATGGGATGGTAATTCTACAGGATCTTTTAGCGAACAATCTTTCTCATTAGAATCAATTCATTCAAAACAAGTTTCGATCATCTCCATTCCATCCATAGATTTGGGTCAGAAGAATATACGTTAATGTTTCATACACAAAATGATGACGATAACTGTTATGAAGGCAGTCAAAGTAGATGTCCTTGCATAATAGCATGTTCCACACAGATACTCGTTCTAAATTAAAAGTATTAAATGAAGAATTTGCCATTGAATCCTAGGCAGATGCAAATGAATAATGTGCAACTACATATGGATATTTAATGTCCTACACACTATTATTCTACGATATTTGCAGACCTTCAAACATAGCTTCGTTATGAACTGTGATATTGACAGAGTTTGGGAATTTTATACAGATATCAAACATCTTGAAATAATAAGCCCAAAGGAGATAGAACTCAAAATTACGAATGCCACAAGCCAAAAACTTTCTCAAGGATCAGAAATTTGGCTCGAAGGAAGAATAATAGTGATGCTTTTTAAAAGAAGTAGGTGGCATTCTAAGATAACTGCATATTCTGTATCTCCACAACAATATCTATACGTAGATGAAATGCTAACTGGTCCATTCAAAAAATGGAGACATTTGCACAAATTCTATGGTGTTGATAACAATAACAATCAAAAGCGAACACAGGTGATAGACGAGATTCATTTTGAACTACCATATGGCATAATAGGAAAGTTATTCGATGGTTATGTATATAGAAGGCTTGAGAAAATCTTTTGTAACAGAAGATTGGCTACAATTAGAGCTTTGGAAAAAAATAAATAAACACTAATGCTCTTCCATATCGCTCTATATTATTAATGGTAAAAAAGGGTCTTTAGCTCACGGGTTCGGTGGAACCTGGAACGATATCGGTTCTTTCCTGGGACCCTAGCAATTTTTGATACAAGTCATTAGCTTAAAAGCTTTCTTGTGTGGTATTCCTATCAGTTCGTATTAAGACCCATCGCTAATTTGATTCGATTTATGCGCAGATTTGCTCTTTGATTTATCAATTAACAATGCTGACAATCCAGCAGCAAATCCTCCAGCTATAAGACCTATTGGATCCCCGTATGTGCTCCAGAAGTCTCTGAATTTTTCTTCAATTGGATAAGGCTTGACCATAACATCAAATCCACTGGTATAGGTGATATTGTACTCAAGGTTATATTGCTTAGTGGAGAGTCTTTTGGTAAGGTAGTATTCAAAGAGCTTAGAAAGCTTGGCAAGATGTCTTTTGGTAAGGTAGTGTTGATGGAGACTTTTTTAACAAAATAGATTGGGCTTTTTTAGATAATATTGATGGGAAGGGGTATCTGACGTTCTACTTCCATTCCCAGACCTTTAGGAGGAAGTTTCCCGCCTCGTCAATATCTACCTCCCACACTGTCACTGCGTTGACCAACTTGGCAAACCTCGAAGATGCCGATTGCCCAAAAGTCGACCCGCGGTAGCTTGCCTTGAAACCGGGTCCAGTGGAGCGTCCTATTCCTTGAAACTTCAAAACTTCAGAATCTCCTGCACTCGAAGTGATAATTCCATTCCCTTCCATATAGAGGGCTCCTCCGGGTTGTGGAGTGATAATAGCTGTGTAAAACTCACTGACCTCTACTCCCAAAAGTTTGCCGCTTGCCTGATACGATGCTTCCAGCTTTCCGTTTTCGAGCACCCTTAGTGCCGTTACCTTTCCCTTGCTCTCCTGAATGTATTCTCCTATTGCCATGTGATTACCGAAAATGCATCGCAGTAATAAGGGTTCTTAGAACCGTAGCTTTGTCAAATAAGTCGATTTTGAGGGAGACTCTTTTAACACAATGGCTTAATTTAACAAAGCAGGTCTTGCCACTGGAGTAAGTGGTGTTGGATTTCAGATGTCCCGCCGGTTACCATCCTTCAAAATGTCCAGTCAAGTTACCAGAACTTATCTAACGAAAGTAGATATTAAACCTCCAGATGATGCTTCCTTTTTCCTTACATCGGTCTTTATCCATTGCTCAAGGTAGGATGCGTAGATGTTCTCTTCGAATTAAACATAGCAATTGATCTTAGATACGAACAGATTTGGAATCTGCTTGAACTCAAAATCGCTGATCTTGAGTCAACTATGAGTCATGCAGCTTCAGAACAGCTCGCTCTGGAACAAGAATCCTATTTTAGGAGTGATATCATAGCGGTTCGGTGCGATTCGAACCTATCATACAGGTGGGTTCAGTAGTTGTTAGCTTTAAAGATTTTGGTCTGGTCGGGCCCAAGGGACTTCATATTGATAATTTCATTAATGTCTCTCCTGCTAAAAATATTTTAAAATCAATAACAAAAAGGTTATTTAACTCCATAACAATGGGTAAGTATGAAAGAAATATCTATCTATATTATAAAAGATGACCTCGCGAAAGTTATTGATATTCTGAAGGAGCACAATGTAGGCGGCATAGCCTTCTATGAAGTAATGGGTGCAGGTAGAGTAGCACGAGAGGCTGTACCAGAAATGGTACGCTCATATATGACAGGTAGAATGGTTACGCATGAGCATGAAAAGAGGATGAAGGTTGAAACAATTGTACCTGACTCCAAAGCGGATCCGATTCTTGATGAGATATCAAACACTCTTGGCCAGCATGCTGGGGGTAAGCCACGTGGTGTGATGTTTATCAAGGATGTCTCTCATGCTCATGAAATAGGAACTAACCAAAGAGGAGAAGCTGTAGTAGCTAGTATATAATTTACTAAAAAGTCTTTAAATACATACACAACCTGTAATGCTTTCTCACCTTTAGTTGTGAAACCTGCAATTAAGCACTTCTAAAATAGCGGGCCCAGAGGGTTCCGGCAGAAAAACCTTCAAAATTGAGACTCAATGCAATTGGAAGGCGGGTTCGGTGGAATCCGAGACAGATTTGACTTCATATTTCCACCCAACAAAACAGCAGATATTAGCGGGTTCGGTGGGATTAGGTCCCTGCATGTAGAGAGGGGTTGGATGCAGTGCTGCTTAGCCCATAACTGTCCCTCTGCTATCACCGCTCTTTCACATACGTCCCTTGATAGTCCATAGAACTTTGTTCTAAAATCTCTTTTACTCTTCAAGTCCATCAAATCTAGCCTCCTGCAAAACAGTGGCCCGGGTTTCTGTTCCGTTCACCGAAGGCCGCTATTGCGGTGGGGAGGAAAGGCCAAACACGGAACTGGCTCATAATAGCCTCCCTGCCAGCAGGAGGACACAAGTGATTGGAAATGTCGTTGGGTAATTTTGAGTGCATATTGGATTTACAGTTTTTGCCATTCATTTGTTTGTCCTCGGTCATTTAAATTTCAAATCGACATCATCCCTGAGAGAAATAAGTTTTCTTTCTAATTCTTCAAAGCTTCTATCTTATGTCGTTCCGGATCGCTTGTGCTCAATCTTACTCAAGCGAATGAATCAGAAAATGAATAAAGCTCCATTATGCTAAAGGGAATGAAAAAAATCAGACTGAAAAAGACTATTATTCCTTGATGTGACATACGTCCCGATGAGAAAAATATATGGCTGAACTTGGTTTAGCCGAATATTTTGGCATGGGAGAGGCACTTGGAATAATTGCTACATTGTTTGTGATTCTGTACTTTTCCAGAAAGCAAATGCAGAGTCTATCAGTAGACATCCAAACAAAGGTTCTCAATGACTTGGATGAGAAGGTTCGCAAGATGGCAGAAATCATAATTGAAAAACCATCGATGCAAAAAGTCATATATAAACTTGAAAAACCATCAGAAGAGTTAGCATTTGCGTATTATATCTTGTTTATTTGTTCTCATGCATATGCTATGCGTCAAAGAAAAGTGCTTAATGACCATGAATGGACAGGATGGTTACAGTGGATGAGAAATTGCTTTAAGTATGGAACTATAGGTGAACAATGGAAACAAATACAGACAGAGAGATGGTTGAATCCTGATTTTGAGAATTTCATAAACGAAGAAATAATGCCAAAACCGGGGTCTAGACCTATAGACTTCCAGGCCTGATATATTAAAGCTAGAGCTAGCTCGATACATAAGTACACTATCGCTGTCTTCACCGATTTTCTGAA
>JBKPEN010000281.1:0-5482 GCA_046728425.1 Thermoproteota archaeon | reverse complement strand
AAGTTATAGAGTTGCCTCGCTTCACTATAACCGGCGAAGGATCGAAAAAGTCATCATTACTTGGATTCGACGCCCCCTCAACTATCGATATTTCCTGTTTGCTTGGTATAACCCCACCGCTATTTTTTCCATGTGAAAGTTCATGCTCTGGTATAGAGGCGCCACTAGCATTTGCAGTAGGCTGTGTAAAGGTAGTAGCATTATCGTGTGCTATCATACCGCCATGGTCATTGTTGCTTCCCTTAATTCCCGTTAGCTGCGCATCACTGTAGTTGATTATTGTTGGATTTTGTAGTTTTTTCTGCAATTCATATTGCCAATCAAACATGGATGTACCTGTTGTTTCGTTACCTCGGACCGCCTGATTGCTGTTGTTATTTTCGTTAATATTTTCTGCAACCACTATCTGACCCATATTCCCACGCTCTTCGAGGAAGCCATGGCTATGAAATAGGTAAGTTCCAGGGTATTTCCACTTTGCCTCAATTAATGTAGCATCCCCGGGTCCTACTGGAGCCGTTTGAACGTCTATAGGCTTATTTGAAAGCAGCCCTGACGGATACGCCTTAAAGATTGTACTGTGAAGGTGGAACTGATAGGGTATGGTTGTGCCAATATTGATGACGTACAACCTTACCAGCTCGTCACGGTTTACTTGAATGGGATTTTGTACATACTGGTCTAGGTAACCATTTATCGGGTAATATTGTGTTTCAAACTTCATAATGTTCTTGTCATCATATTCACTCAATACCATGACAAATTCCCTTGCAGGAGGCAATGGGTTATCCTTTGGGTAAACTATCATTGCACCATACATTCCCATTCTAATGTGAAGCGACGTTGGATATGCATGGCAGTGATACATCAGAGCACCAGCCGGCCCAGCAGTAATGTTGTAGAGATATGTCTCGTTTGGCATAATTTGATGATGCACGCCATCGTTAGCAGCGTCATGGTTTCCGTGCATGTGTACCGTATGCGGAATTGGCGTCTTGTTGATAAATTTGACCGTTACATTATCCCCTTCAGTGAATATTAAGGGAGGACCTGGCATCGTACCGTTAAAAGTCCAAGTCTTGACAACCTTTCCTGGAGCAATTTCAAGTTCTGCGTCTTGCGCTATTAGTGTATATTCCTTTCTAGTTGGTGTTGTTGTTGTTGTTGAATTACTGCTAATTGTGGCTTCTGCTTCGGTGGGTCCCTTTATCTCTCGGTGATTGTCTAGACCAACAATACTTGAAAACAGGATTAGAGCACCTAGTATTCCCGCCGCGATAAGAATACCGCATAGTATCATAGTACGAGGTCCTTTATTCAAGTGAAATAATTTGTTTGACATTTCGTAGTAGGATAAGGTACGCAAAACAATGAATTAACCTGTAGGTATGCAGTGCATGGCAGTAAAGTGCTACTTGGAAATCTGCCTACTTGTTGCTAAGATATTCTTCTGGAAAAGAACGTTTACGAGATATGTAGCGGTCCCATATCGGAACGGGTTCGGTAGGATTAGGTTCCCGCATGTAAAGCGGTCCGACTCTTTGAGCTTTAAGATTAATTAACACAAGAAATAATCTTTGTCCATGATTTAGGTGAGAGCCCAAAGGGCGCTGCACGCTGATATTGGTTCTTTGAAAAGGTTCAGAATTCATGGACGTATACGTGTAGCTAAAAGTTTTTGCGATAGCGAATCTCTATTCTTAGGAAGTACATTCCCGTTACTTTTTTAATGATTGCAGTGGAATTGTGCTATAGAGGCTTTAACATTTACATGCTCATTTCAAATAGGACATGATCGAAGAAGGAGAAGATTTTTGCTGTTCTGCTTGATAACAAGTTTTTTACCATGTAAAAATCAATAGCATATTATGAATGAGTAGGTGTAACGAATTGTTCCACAAGTTAGTCTATATAAATATATGATAAATTAATAGTGATACATGAGGTTTCCTCAATATATAGTGTGTATTTTAACAATCGATTTGATTCGAATATATTATTCTCTATTTATGAGCGTCGTTGAATTCCCACAGAAGACTGTCCTTGGTTGCTTGTACTAAACTTCTAAGCTCATTGTTATCATTACTATCCTTAGTTAGTTGGTTTATCCTAATTGGAGATAATCCCAATGATCCGAGTTCCCCCATCAGATATGATCGCTCATGAGCTTCTGTAGGCAAATGAATTTTGGACATAGTAGTGTATTGATGAACTACTATATACATGAAATAATAGATTGTTTAGAGTAGTGACGCCATATAGCGCACGAATACAACATAACATTGTTTACTAGAAAATATATCGCCACCTCAAGCCTGACAATCTAAGAGGATTGGCGTCTATCTTCTTGTTTTTCTTATATCATAGAATATACAGTCATAATAGCTTAATAGCTCAATCACTCTCATATACGCACCGATATCCAGCATAGAATCAGGACGGCATGTTATAATACAATAGACTGTATTGCGACAACAACTCTAGTAATAATATGTTATATATGAATCTACAAAAATCTGAAGCAGAACAATGATGAACCATTCACAAGGTTGTTGTTATTGCAATGCATTGCATTCAGATTCATGAATAAGAATACCATCGTTCTTAGACTGCTAACTTGCAGACACTGCTGCGTCAATCAGTTGTTGTATGAAGGCAATTGGCAAAATGGAAGCAAGCAGTATAACGAAAAACCTTGAATAACAAAATCTCAAAATAAAAGAATTTTCGATTGCCTAGGCTATATTTATTCAAATCGCTGAGAGCTTGCCTCTCTCTCTCTCTGTCTAGATGCGTAGATTGAAGCGTATATTCGAATTGGGCTTTGAGCCCTTTTTTTGCTTCAAATAATAGCGTCGGATAGTTTCTTTGCTGATTTCATCCTGCATTATGATTTCTCCGAGCCTTCCCGGCGTTTTTCCCTCCTGATAGTTCACTCTCCTTCTTTCGTCATTCAGTTCATTATCGCGCTTTTTCTTAAGCTCTTCTGCATACACCGTACGAAAAATTTTCTCTTGTGTTGTGGCATCATCTTCACTCATTTTTTCTTATGACCTCCTTAACTTTCAAAAAGAAGTCAGTGCCTTCGCATAGCTCTATTGTGAGAAGGCGAACAATAGCCACAGTAATCAGTGTTCGGTCTGCCATGACAGATACACTCACATCTGCCATATGTCTGACTTTTACTAAATTTTCTCAATATCTTCTATACGCAGTATGGGTATTTAACTAAATATACGATATTATCAGCTACAATTTGGGGCTTTGCACGTGAGTTGTACTTGAGGGAGATTATGCGACAGCATATATATATCCGGCTGCTGAACCAAGGATCCAGCAATTCCTCCACAAGCAAACGTTATGGAGACTGCTGTTTTTGGCTGAAATCACTAGCGGCTCTTTATATAGCATGCATGTGCATGTACAAGCAGTAATCTTCCACCTCAGGGTTATTCCTCACAGTATGGATGTTTCAATGGTATGTTCAATATGTAGGGATGGTCGCCCGATTGCAGACCCAGCATCAGGTGAGCTACTATGTAGTGGTTGCGGCCTAGTATTCTCAGAAAAGGTGCCTGAAAATCGCGCGGAATGGCGGAACTTTGCGTCTGAAAATAATGACAGGGCAAGAACAGGTTCTCCCATGTCCCTAGCGCGGCACGACATGGGGCTCAATACGGTTATCGGAAACAACAATAAAGATTCTAGCGGTCAAAACATAGAACCATCCATGCATTCAACAATGAAAAGGTTGAGGACATATGACTTTAGAAGCCAAACACACACGTCAACAGATAGAAACCTTATGCGGGCTTTTAGCGAACTTGGCAGGCAGAGGGATAAGCTCGGCCTGTCAGACGCTATAATTGACAAGACAGCTTACATCTATCGCAAAGCCGTTGGAAAAGGGTTGGTTAGGGGAAGGTCGACCTCTGCCATACTGGCTGCAGCCATATACATTGCCTGCAGGGAAATGGGCGCAGCAAGATCGCTCAAGGACATAGGCGAGATCACCAATGTCAGGCGCAAAGCTATTTCCCGCAGCTACATAATCCTGATCCAGCGGCTTGAAATTATAATGCCAGCGATAAACCCGATGAATTGTATTGCAAAGATCGCAAATAAGGCTAACTTAAGTGAAAAATCAAAAAGAATGGCGATAGATACCATGAAAGATCTTGTAAATACGCAGGCTTCCGCAGGAAAGCGTCCAATGGGTTTGGCAGCAACGATTCTTTACCTTTCCTGCCTGGGAAATGATGAGGCAGTGACCCAGAAAGATATCGCAGAGGCGGCAGGGGTAACAGAAGTGACTATAAGAAACATAATCAAAGACCTCAAGGCCAAAGATGTGCATGTCTACCCAATAGGTCACAAAAACAAATATGCCGCATGTTAGGGAGATAGCAAAGATGACCAGTAGTATTCTATCAGAAAGGATTCTATATTATTGATAATCCAGTTTAGATCGCACTTTCTTTTTATACAAAGATCCTGCAGAGCAGCTCTATCGATTTTTTTATTATGACACTATTGTTATTAGTGTCATCATTACCCGTCAAACCGATCTTAGTCAAAAAGTATCATAGTCTTGTAGAATATATCTCTCTCTGATTACGGGGGCTATTCAATGCATAAAGGAACAGCCTATAAGGGTCCGATATCGCTTGATTGCTGTTACCATTGTTGCCAACGTTATTATTGTATTGTTCTTCAATTCTTCTTCCGATTGACGATATCTTGTTTTCTCACCTCTTATCTTGCGAAACCCGCACTTGAGCACTTCTAAAATAGTGGGCCCAAGGATTGCACGCTGTTATTGGTTCTTTGAAAAGGTTCAGAATTAGTAAGGGTTAATCTAGCTAAAAAGTTTCCTGCGCCTCAGAGAGCCTTGTCTAAAAACTTAAATTGCCGCGTCCCAAGCGCTCTTTCTCTCACGAGTGTAAAACAGGTGATACGTGTGGTAAGAGTTAAGTGATAATACTACTTCCTTCCTTACAGAGAAGTGCAAGACGAGAAATTAATAACAAAGATCATACCTTTAAATTCATCTTAATAAACCAATGAGGTGATATAACCAGATGATCAAGCCTGAGGCAAGGAGAATTCTCGATATCGTTGCAGACTTATCACAGAATGACGTTAAGAAGGATGTCCTTGAGACTGAGATAATTTCACATAGCGGACTTCCAGCTGTAGAGGTAAGGAATTACCTAAATGAATTAGATTGGCTGAATTTAGTTAAAGAAGCACTGCCTAGACCAAGCCACGCAGAGTTTAGATTATGGAATGTAACAGAAAAAGGATTGCAGGACAGGTCTCGTCAGGACCACCACACGTAGTCGCATCATTGGGTGACTATTGAGATTCGATTTATCAGATTCATGAAGTGACAACAAAAGCCGCGACGTCAACACTGTTATGCTTTCGATCTGTAAGCTATTAGATAAGCAATACCGCCGCATATTACCCCTACACTTAA
>JBKPEN010000277.1:0-8170 GCA_046728425.1 Thermoproteota archaeon | reverse complement strand
GGCTGACGATGCAGGGCTAAGAAAAGGAGATATCATCGAGGAAATAGATGGCAACACGATAAAAGACCCTTCAGAGATCGCTTCATACGTGCGCAAAAAGCAGGTAAATGACCGACTAACAGTTACTATCAATCGCTATGGACGCCAATTTCAACTCCCAGTTCCGATAGATGAGCGCCCATAAAATTTTTTTATCAAAACACTTTTGAGCAGGAATGGCAATAATCATTCCAGTGTCTGACTATGATTCAATGGATGAGCTGATCAAGGAGATTGAAAAGGAAGAAGCAGCCATAGTGATTACCAAAGATATCAGAAAGTATAGGAAGCCTGTCACCATGATATCAGGACTTCAGGACAGAAAAGATTTGAAGGATATTACAAAACAGTTAAAGACCAAGATTGGCACAGGAGGCACGTTTAAAGAAGGCCAGATAATCCTTCAAGGGGATCATCGAGAGACGGCTAAGAGCCTACTGGCTCAGATGGGCTTCAAGGAAGAGGCAATTGAGGTGTACTAGTAGCATTTTACTTACCTGCTCTCCAGTTAGTTACTTTATGCTTTATATCATACAGAGGAGCTAGTAATACCGCAAGTGGAAGCCGACATTTCGACTGAATCAACAACAGCCCTAAAGGATGAGACGCCTACAGAGGGCCTTGCAGCGGAAAAACAGGTAATCAACAGCAAGCCTGTGTCTGCTGCTCAGATTCTAGTAGAAGAAGATAATGATGACTCACAAAGTTCACTTAGTGCAAACGATTTTCATAACAACGATAACAAGATCTTGGCACTACTGAATGAAGCTGGATCAAACTACTCATTTAAAGGCTTGATGCGTAAGCTTAACCTTCACCAACAAAGCTTGTCAAGGGCGCTCCATAGGCTAGAAGAAATGGAGCTTGTGGAAAAGTCTCTAGCGGGTTATCGGCTTAGTAAGAGGGGCGTAAACGCAATGTCAAGTACAGAGTTATTGCAACAATACAAACCAAAGAGTAGAGAGTATATGCAATTGTTGCAGACGTATGTCCCATTAAATGTCAAACCTTCAGAAGTTATGCGCCACTTGATCGGCAGGTGGTTTAAGAACCTTAGATGGATAGGCATGATAAGCACCGATACAGGTTATACGCTACAGTGGGCAAGTGATGACGGCTCGTTCCAAATCAACCTTAGATTGATAGCAGAATATATTGTCATCGAGACCAATGCATCTACTGAAAAGGAAAAAGTGCAGGCCATGGTGGGGTCATATGCCATCTATGAGCAGATAACAAAAGTGATACAGAACAGGTTTGATGCCTACGTGCTGGATCACCAAGACACTCATGCAGTCAATTAGCTTTACTCACTGGTTCTGTTATCATAGAAGAAATTAGGTTATTATCAGAGAAGAGAAGGCGCTAGTGCATTGGATTTTCGATAAAGATAGTGAAAACTCGCATTCTTAATAAGCAATATTTGTATCTGCCTCTTGTGTCTGTCTCTCGAGAAACGTCCCCTCAATAGGTAATAATTCTCTTTTCTTACTAAATATTGGTAAAGTTTAATGGGAATCCCTTATAATGGATAAATTGGTATTATTAACGCTCCCAAATGGGCTCTAAAATTACGCCTATGAACCTAATGATGGTTACTCTTGTGTGCGCAATTATACCTGCAGCAGTGGGAGCGATGTTACTACCACCATCAGCTTTTGCACAACAAGAGGGGACCTCATTAGGTGATAAAGAACAAGACCTCGCAGGCGGCATTATGTCTGATGTTTTAGATGGTCATGAAGATGAGGAGTGGGAAAACGACAGCTACGCAGAAGACGAATTTAACCAAGACGCAACAGTCACAGCAACCATAGGCCCTAACGAAGGCGAGGACTTAAATGAAAATAACGTCGGTGAATCGGGATATGACACTTACAACCTGGACGATGCAAATGTTGCAACACCAAACTCCACAGCAATTTATGTAGAGGAGAGTAAGGAAGAATCATCAACAACATCTTCTACAGCTGATGCACAACAATCATTATCTATTAAATTTGCTAGTGAGCCATCTCTAACGCTGAATCAACCCCTTGATGACAGAGGATTAGCCACCTCTTCATCTATCACTGTCTCTGGAACAGTATTAGTAACTGGAAGCGGAGGAACCATGACATTGACTTCAGATACAAACGTCTTTTCAATCTGTGAAGATGACGAAACAGGAGAATTATCCAACACACAAAATGTTCAATCAACTATCAGTAGTGATCCTGTGACAATCAAACCAGGCAGACAGTCATTTGAAATCACCACGGATCCTATAACAGAACCAATAGGAGATGAAGGGTGTGAAGAAGGTCAGACAGAGATATTGAATTTTGTGCAGTTCATAGAACCTGTATTAACCATTCAGACAGAAGGCGGTAATACAGTGACACACCCATTTCCGAGTGTTACCTGATAGAGAGAGCGAGAGATAGGTAACAGATTGCAACTCCCTTGCTCAACCTGTGGATAAAGATGACTAACCAGAAAGAAAACCACCCACTCACATAACACAACATTTTCGTTCATTAAATTTTTTTTCCTTTTCATATATATCTCTCTCCATCCCTCTATCCCCAAGGTGCTAGGCTGATTATAACTATCATAAGAATAATCTTCTCCTACTTTGGTATTCTCAATCTATATAACTCAACAGAAGTAGATTACAAAAAAGATTGAAGCAAGTCAAAGAATGATCAGGGTAAATAGTCAGGAAGAAGAAGGAGAAGGATGAGGGGAACTAGTAGGATGAGGATTGAATCCTGCTGCTAAGCAACATTTAGTGAGGACAACGTCTATGATTATGGCTCCAATAATTGAGTGCAAAACCAGCCTGTTGGGAGCAAGTGAGCAGGGAAAATCCCGGCGCAAAAGACCGACAATCCAAACATGGGGCCATCAGAGGCTCCTCGATATCAGGTATGACTGCACCGACTGTCAGAGCCTAGAAAGGCAACTTTCTTAATCTTGGCTTGAGCATCCAGACAAGACCAAGTTGATTTATGAAGGTTTAACTAGGACAAGAAAGCAACTGTGACTTATTTCCAGCAATGCGGGTCAATTAATTCCCTATCTTCATATACTACTATCAGAGAAATGACAACAATCGTTGGCATCAAGACCAAAGAAGGGGTCGTGCTAGGCTCAGACAAGCGGGCAAGCAAAGGCTTTTTCATTGGTTCAAAAATAACGCAAAAGATAGCAAAAGTAGACGACACACTTGCTGTAGCAATAGCAGGACAGCTATCTGATGCAGAGTATTTGATCAAAGTAGCGAAGGCAGAACGCAAGCTGATGGAGCTACGGAGGGGCTTTCCACTCACGACAAAAGAATCAGCAAGATTGATCGCAAACCTTGCATACTCTGGCCTAAAGAACTATCAGCCCTATTTTGTTGAACTGTTAGTCGCTGGTGTTGACCAAGAAGGTGGGCACATCTATGCGGCAGATATGAGCGGTGCAATAACAAGCGAAGATTTTGCCTCCTCAGGCTCCGGTTCGCCCATTGCGTACGGAGTGCTTGAGAGTATGTATTACAAAGAAATCACAAATGAGCAGGCTGAGGCTATGGCTACAAAAGCTGTGGCTGCAGCTATGGAACGGGATCCGGGCTCAGGCAACGGCATAGAGGTGCTTGCGATCCCAAACATGTTGGCAACAGTGGAGGTGAAAAAGTAAGGGATGGCTGAAACAGGAGGAGCAGCAGCAAACATTGCTGCTGGAGGAAGGTATCCGTACTATTATGGGCCAGAAGGCCGGCTGGTGATGGTCGATAGCGCGCTTGAAGCAGTAAATAGAGGATCAACTACAATAGGGATTAAGACTCCAGAGTTTGCGCTCCTGGCAAGCCACATCAAGCCTGTCAGGCCGCTGATAGATCCCGCCGAAAAGATATTCGTAGTGGACGGCCATGTCGGTGCAACCGGCTCAGGCTATATTGGTGACATATTACAGCTGATAGACGAGCTGAGACTTGAAGCACAGAAGCACCGGCTCAACTTTGAAAGTCCAATTGATGTAGGCTCACTTGCAAAGCATTTAGGGTCATTCCTGCACAATTACACTGTATACGCAGTTAGACCACAGGCTGCATCTGTAATCATAGCCGGCATTGACCAGACCGGGATTCAGCTTTATCAGGTTGACCCAAGCGGGACATTCTTCCGGGGCTCTGGTTTTGCAATTGGTAAGTCGGGTGATGCAGCACTAGACGTAGTACAGAGCGAGTATAGCGCCGACATGAGTGTTGAGCAAGCGGTCGCATTGAGCAATAAAGCAATAGAAAGGGCACTTGGTGAACGGCCTATAGTGGAAATAGGGATAGTCAGCGCAAAGGACGGCCGCAGGTTCCAAAAGCTGCACTAGCTTTTCTTTTGTGCAGCAAGTGGCTTTATTTCTGGGCTCTTCCACTTGTTTGCCCAACGCGCCAGATCTTTTATTATTACTTCGAGCTCTCTTGCCTGAGGAGTGATGCCATATTCTACCCTTGGCGGTACCTCTGGATAGATCTTTTTTGTCACAAGCCCTTCACGCTCTAATTCCAGCAAGCGCTCTGATAGTACTGTACTGCTAATGCCGGGCAGCGATCTTTTCAATTCGTTAAACCTAATGACCTCTTTTGTTTTTAGATTTTTCAAAATGTGAAGCGACCACCTTCTGCCTAGGAGCTCCCATACATCCACTACTGTACATGTCGCATCTATCTTAACTTGTCCGTCTGGTTCTTCTGTCACACCTAGTAGTGATTACTTACTTGCTAATAAAAATATTGCAACTCAATACATAATGCAACTTAAAAAGCATCTAAGTGAAAGCGGTGGAACAAGAACCCAAGATTCTAGAGCATATACTACTGCTATTATCTTCTCGTAGGTCATCAGTTGTGGGTGTTATCAAAGAGGTAATAAGTAAGTCAATCATTTGATTTACCTCTACTTTTTGAACCAGGTTCCTATGTGTTTTCGAAGCGACAGAATATGCTTTATATGATTTTTATCAAAAAGATCTATTGTGATCTAGTCGCAAAGATCGATGGGTAGCTGAGGTAGTCGTACATCTTGCAGAACTGGACGGCCAGAGTATTTTAATTAATTTTAAGAAAAACACCTGTTTTATTATTTTAATATTATTACCACCATTATGGAGAGTTGAATTTGAGGGATAAGACTTTTAATGCTTTTTTGATAAAAATACTAGTGCTCAAGGCTACGCTAACTTATGACAAAGGCACCATAGTGATCCAAGGTCTTGCCCATATCCCCTTTGCTGTATTAGACCCCAGGACAAACGTGCTAAGAGCACTTGCTTTATACTATTCTAATATTATAGAATACCTAAAACAGAGTGGCATCGAATATTCAGATCATGTTTTGTCGGAAGAAACGATGATGTTATCACTATCACTTTCATCATCATCAGCACTGTCATTGAGGGACTATCAGCATAGAGCTCTTGACAATTGGCTCCGTGCGGGTTTGAGAGGATGCGTAGTTTTACCTACGGGTTCTGGCAAAACTATTATCGGCATCAAGGCCATAGAGAAAGCAAATGCCGCCTCGCTGGTTGTCGTTCCGACACTTGACTTGATGGATCAGTGGACTACTACCCTTTCAAGATATTTTCCAAACATTAGAATAGGAAACCTTGGCGGAGGTAATGATGACATACAATCAATTACGGTTTCGACATACGACTCAGCCTACATACGCGCACCTTTTCTTGGCAACAAATTTTCTCTCATAATATTTGATGAGGTGCATCATCTGGCAGCTGTAGGTTATAGAACCATAGCGGAGCAAATGGCAGCACCATTTCGTCTGGGTCTTACTGCTACGATTGAAAGAGAAGATGATCTTCATAAAGACTTACCGAGGCTCGTTGGCGAAGTTGTGTTTCAAGTCAGTCCTGATGAGCTTGCTAGAGACAAACATCTTGCTTCCTATGAAATTGAAAGGAGAACAGTGGAAATGCTGCCAGATGAGTTAGAAGAATACAGAAGACATATGAGTATCTATCAGCAATGCATGAAGAAACTCAATTTTCAAAGGTATGCTATTTCCCTTGAAAAGTTGATAATAATGTCCGGGAGAAATAGGACAGCAAGGGAAGCCTTGCTGGCCAGAAACAAGGCGATGAATGTTGCGCTGAACAGCAGGGCCAAAATAGAAGAGCTGAGAGAAATCCTTGCAGAGAATAAAGGTGCCAAGACGATAATATTTACTCAGCATAACAGTCTTGTCCATGATATATCTGATAAGTTTCTAATTCCACTTATAACCCACAAAACAATCAAGGAAGAAAGACAAGATGTTCTGAAAGGGTTCAAGGAAGGTCGATACATGGCTATAGTCACGTCCAAGGTTCTTGATGAAGGTGTAGATATTCCAGATGCAGAGTTGGGAATAATACTTAGCGGTACTGGAAGTGCAAGGGAATTCATACAAAGACTTGGAAGATTGCTGAGACCTAAGCCAGGTAATAATAGCGGCAGCAATTCTAGTACCACAATTGGTGGAAAAGACTACAAGAAAGCCAGGCTGATAGAGATAATCTCTTCAGAGACAAAGGAAACGATTACGAGTGCAAGAAGAAAGAGGGCTTTGAAAATAATGCATAGCAATAATAATTATGACCACTCAAAAGAGTAAATGAAGAGCGGAAGTGGTATGTAGGAACATATAATGAATGTTTATTGTATCATATCCAATCCTTTTATTTTATAGTGAAGCCTCTCGTGTTACAGCCCCCAGTTAGCTAGCCTTTCTTCATTCTCCTTTGCTCCATAGAATACTTTCGTGAAATACGCTAAGATAGAAGAGGCAATTTATCTTCGCTGTCATTCCAGTTGCGTATGAAATTACAGGCTTACACGCTGTGTAGGACTGTTTTACGATCCTAAAGATCATAAGTAATAATTTTGTATAACTATTCTGTACCTTTTGTATTTTGTAACAAACTGCCAACCAAATCCAATTGCCACACCTATTGATCCGTTAGAGGTATACGGAATCAATAACTATCTTGCTCCATACTACGATCTAGCTGCATGTGCTATAGCATGGTAGACATTAAAATAACCATAGCAACAACTACCTTATACAATAGAGATGCTAACCCTACAATTACTTAGAGTCAGAACTAGAAGTGGAGCAATTTTTCCTTTGTTCTGCACTAAAGAGGAAGATATAGAGCTTGCGAAGAAGATAATCCAGGAATTTGAACAAACATGGAAGAACAAAGAAAAGAAAGCAGCGTTAGAAGATAGGATCTCAGCAATAGAAGAATCAGATGCTGGTAGTGATTACAAACTTGTGAGGGGGTTTTATGCCCTCCTAGAAAGGAGATGCACATTCAAAAGTAGGGATAGCAATAGTGAAAATGATGGGAAAAATAGCAGTAGCAGCGCCAGCACCGTTCCGATTATTGATCCGCCTCGCATTAGAAAGGCGGTGTTTGAAGAGTCATCAAAAAGGGGTTTTGCACTAACTGAACTAGAGAGAAGGGAAATTGCAGGTTCTGTGGCCTCTAAATTGCATTTGTCTTCTCATGATGTTGTCTTAAAAACGATGTGGAGTGATTTGGATGATAACCTAATAATCGATCACTTTGATGCAATAGAGCCTCAAGCTTTAGTTGGGTGGTACAATTTGTCGCTTGTGCAAACTTTGCTCTTTAACTGTACAAAGCTTGATTTTTACATTTCAGGTGGCTTGAATTGGAAACGTGTGTTAAGGACTGTAAAGAGGCTTGGCTTGATGTACCATTTACAACAGCCACAACAACAACAACAACAAAATCGAATAATCTGTTCTCTTGAAGGACCATTGAGTCTCTTTAAATTAACAGATAGATACGGCACATTGCTTGCAAAGCTACTTCCATCAATAATTTTCTCTTCAGATAAAAAAGGACAGAGCAGCGGTAATGGGGGTGAATGGCACCTAGATGCGTGGATCGTAAGGAAAACGATGGAGGGAAGGAAAATATACGAATTTAAAATCTCAAAAGATGAGATTCCGGAACTGATGACAGATCCATATTCTTCTTTTCCTTCTAGTTCCATCACTGAAAAAGAAGTGGCAGGGTCGTCGTCATCAACATCTCTCTACAATGATTATTATAACAACTTTGATAGCACAGT
>JBKPEN010000073.1:0-4831 GCA_046728425.1 Thermoproteota archaeon | reverse complement strand
TTGTTATTTGTAATACTATTGGAAGTAGCCGTAGTAACTGTAGCATTCGCTTTGTTATCTTTGCTATTTGTAAGGGAGATGATCCGATGCTCTATAGGATTCATAATGCCGAGTCCAAAATAAGCTCTACCTTTAGTATCTGTGCTCGCAATTAATTGGTTATCATCCTGCAAGTATACTTTCGGTACTACTGGTTTTTCTTCCTGCAATACGGGTTTTTCTTCCTGCAATACGGGTTTTTCTTCCTGTCGTCCCATAGTGAGTAACATCATTAATGTGGATGATAATGCAACTAATACTGCTAATATTACCGCAAGCATAGAGCGTCTATGCTTGACTAGCCGTTGCATACTTCCGAAAAACTATGCTTTTGGCGGGATATATGAAATAGGTATTTCCGTTTCTACGATATTTCTTTCATAAAATTAAGGATAGCTTTTATACGCACAAGTGATCAACAGATGAAATTAGAAATGATAAGTAACGAGATCTTTTAATGATTTTATCCTTGTCTATGGATCATAAGCTAAATTATATGGAGGTACTTTTCTTGAGCAGAAATATTTTTGTATGCTTAGCAGGGTTATTAATTACCTCAAGTTCTAATTGAATAATTGAGCTTGATAGGAATCTGAAATTTTCCAGATTTTGTTCAATTTCTAACACTTGTAACAAAAATAGCATCAAAGCCATATCGCAGTTTTTTGAGAGGCATAAATACTAGTTAGTATCTCGAACTCAAGGTTCTCTTTCTTTTTATGGCTTTCATCTTCTCACTTTTTCTGCATGTTGTGCCACATAGGAATGCTAGATCTATAGTCAATGGACCAATTGTTAATTGCAGTATCTGGCGATAACAGGTCCCTGATACGTTGATACACACGCAATAAAGCAATCCCTTTGCCTGTAGTTCTATAGATTGTGGTTCCTCTACTTCTCTCTTGAATCTCCATCCTGATATAATCATTCTCTATCAACATAGAAAGGTACCTTTTGAATTGATTACTGGAAAGACCGGACACGAGTAATATTCTTCTCCTAGTTGCCCCACCGTTTGCGGCGTCAAGAATGGATGTGGCAATATCAATTCTGTCACGATTAGAAGTACTTTTTGAAACGCTAACATTATTAGCCATGGATTCTGTCTACTTCCGAACGACAATCCCTAGCACAATGATAACTGCCATACTGTTAAAGATTCGAATATTTTGTCAATTTCCTTTATACTACATCTCCTAGCAATCCTCAAACGTATAGAGAACTTTTTTCGCAATATTATATAGAGGAACATTCAGAGATCTGTGCTAGAAGCATATTCGAAATTACTGGCAAAAAGTCAGGGTATGGCATTACCCATTCTATAAATAGTTTATCACGGGTTTCCATCTCAATGGAGCCCAAATCCATAGCGTTCTACACTGCAGTAGCTGTGAGCATACTTGCAGTGCTAAGTGCAACAACATTTCCTACGATGGCTCTGGCGCAAAATTCAGACAATTCAGACAATGAACCCACAAACCAGCAAGGAGAGGAAGACAATCAAAGGAGTGAAGACAATGACTCGGAAAACAACGAACAGACAGTAAAGGAAAGCGACTCTCAGGGAGGCCAAGATGATTCAACTACCGCTGATGAGGGTGGTCCGAATCAAAGATTAGGTCTACAACCAGACAGTGGAATAGCATCATGCGGACAGGTCGTAACTGAAGATGTGACATTAACATCAGATCTTAATTGTGCTAACGGAGATGGACTTATTGTAGGTGCAAGCGATATAACCATCAACATGAATGGCTATTCAATAACCTCTGGTGAGGGAGCTAATGCAGAAGGTACACCAACAGCAAACTCTGGTGAGGGAGCTGATGCAGGAGCTAATGCAGAAGGTACACCAACCAGCGATGCAGCTGGTGTAGAAGATCCTCTAACAACCGATTATGATGGCACTAGCGGAATACTGGTTGCAAATGCAGACAATGTTGCCATAGCAGGTCTTGGAAAAATAGACGGCTTTACAAGAGGAGTCACATTCCTAGGAAGCTCAGGAGGCAGCCTCTCAGATGTGCAAATGTCAGGCAATGACATAGGTGCAGTAGTGGCTAGTTCATCAGGAGTCGAAATCAGCAGAAATACTATGACCAATAACGGAATTGCAGTAGTCTTTGACTCAAGTAACGGAGGAGTGACGGCGTTTAATCAGATAGTTGCTAACCTAAAAGAAGGCGTTCTCCTTCTAGGCAGCTCTGATAATGTCGTAGCTGCAAACAACATGTATGGCAACGGAGCTAACGGCATATACCTAGATCCAATGAGCAGAGGAAACAACATAGACTACAACACAGTATTCGGCCACGATACAGCTGATCTGAACAATGCCGATGGAATGCCTACAAACGTTAACCAAAACAGCTTCGGAGACAACAATAACTGTGGAACCAGCCTTCCAGGCGGACTCTGTAGATAATACCCAACCACACAAGGACAACTTAAGTCAACAACAGCCTCACTTCTTTTTTATTTATTTTTTAAAATTATACCTACTTTAGGTAAGATATTCTAACCTACAGTCATAGACAACTTGTCGAGTAGTCATAATTCTTAAGTGTACACCTCAATAACTGAAACCTTTTTAAAAATGGCTGCAGCGCGGTTATTACAGCAGCTGCTGTAACGGTCCTGGCAGTATAAGAAAAAATTGCATGGATTTGGGCTCCATGTATTATGTTGCCAGGATCCGCTTCTAACTGTGTAATCCAAAGCCTGTGTTGAGTATGGTTGGCTGCAAATTTCCTTGAAATTCTGTTATGAGGCCCATATACGTAAGATGGGTATTGCTATTGTGCAAGGGATCCTAATTGATATCATTAATAACGTCGCTCTTAATACTTGCAATTTTATAAAGTACTATACATAGTGCTACACTTGAGCAATCTATATGCTGGCAAGCAAGTTCTTTTATATAGCTGTTGCAGCAGGAGTAGCATTCATTGCCATTGGCGTGGCATCAAGTATCTATTCCAATATGCCAGTAGATGTTCCACTTGATAACATTATTAGGCCTGGAACAGTAGATATAATTACTCCAGATATGAACGTAGGGAACACTGCAAGCATTTCGATGAGCGGCGCTACATTCCATATCGAGATCACAGATCCCGATGGTCAAGTGATTGAGTCAGGAAGTAGCAATTCCTCTTTCAGTTACGATCTGACTGCGCAAAAGGCTGGCCAGCATAGAATAACGATCAACAATACAGGCGCTTCAGAACTTACAATTGAGGGTCATGCACAGACAAAATCAAGTCCACTCGGCCTGATCGGCGCGCTCATGCTTGTAGTAACTGGTATAATAACGATAGGCTTAGGATTGCGCTTCAGGCGCCACTAGTGAAACTCAGCCTTTTCGTAAGAGCCAAGTATCTTGATGTAAGACGTCTTTGGCTTTATAGACAAGAGTGCTTCATGCACAGCCTTGTTCTGGAAATGACCTTCAAAGTCTACATAAAAGTTGTATTCCCAAGGTGTCTCCTTGGTTGGCCGCGATTCTATTTTAGTCAAATTTATTTTGCGTATTGCAAACTCGCCCAAAATACCAAATAGCGCACCAGGGACATGCCGTATTGAAAATATGATCGAGGTCTTGTGGTTGTGGCCGCCGATATCATGCGGATCGCTTTTTCCACTCTTTTTCTTTTTTGACGACAGCACAAAGAACCTGGTATAATTGTTCTTCCTATCCTCTATACCTTCATCAAGTATCTCCATCTCATACAATTCTGCCGCTCTCTTGCTTGCTATAGCAGCAGAATCTGCCATCTTGTTTTTCTTTATCATCTTCGCTGCGCCAGCTGTATCGTAAGCCGGCACAGGCTTGAGCCCTTTATTTTGAAGATATGCTCTGCATTGTGCAAGTGCTTGTGGATGCGAATGCACATACTTGATCATTTTTGTGCCTCTGTTTGCAATAAGACAGTGTCTGACGCGTTGGTAAATCTCACCTACGACATGCATTTTAGTCTGGAGCAACAAGTCATAGATCTCATTGATGCTTCCCTCTATTGAGTTTTCTATTGGTACTATAATATACTCTACTTTGCCAGTCTCTGCGGCATCAAATACATCTTGAAATGACTTAAGCGGCAGCAGTTTAACGTCGGGAAAATACTGTAGAGTAGCCATTTCGCCATAAGCTCCTCGCTCCCCCTGAAAGGCAACCTTAGGTGCCATGGTGTTATTGATATTATTACATTACTAGTAGTAATACCACGCTCTTCCTATTTGCCTGCTTTGTGTATCAGACGGAATGTTTCCTTGCCGTAGTCATGCGTCAACTTGCGTTCTTCAAATGCACCACACTCAACGCATTTTATAGTATTTTCATTGGTGCGCACCGTATCCCCGCCACACATGAAGCATAAAGTATAGAGCACCCCATATTCTTTTTCTGCAAGCGTAAGGTGCACCGTCGAGTTGAGTAAGCTGACGACCCTACCCCTTACAATGTCGCCTGTATGAAAGGTGGCACGCCTATCACCGCCCCTTCTATCCCTGTCTCCACGGCCCCCAACTCTTGCTGATGCGATGGCAGAAAACCCTGCATCAGATCTCTTGTCATTTATGTATAGGATCTTGACAGAGACCATGCTGCTAAACAGCATATCGACATACCCTACAATGGTATCGCCCACCTTTGGTAGCATTGGCGAGTTCTTTTGGTCAACCTTGACAATCCTGCGTTTTAGATCATAAACTCTTGTTCCCACAGCTGCAGACCTTACCGTCCCATCGGAAGCAACGTAAGTATTCTTGCCTCCCTCAAATTCCTCGATGG
>JBKPEN010000191.1:0-2422 GCA_046728425.1 Thermoproteota archaeon | reverse complement strand
GCAGCGTACTGCAAGCACGGAGTGGGTATAAGGCCTGCGTTTGCAGTGTCAAGCCCTGCAGAGTTGAAGCTGGACCTAACACGTCTTGAGAGAACAGAGTGCGATTTACGTCCATCATATCCTACCACTATGGGTCCTTTGCCAAAATATGTACCAAGTGCATAGCATAGATCAATCACAAGATCATGTGTAAGCTCTTGACCATAAACTCCGCGTACTCCATTTGTGCCAAAGAGCCGCGGCCTGACATTGCTTGCTTGCATGTTTTATGTTATTATTTTTTACAGCTGCCAAGCTATAAATAGATAAATTTGGCTGTTGGTTCTTGCATTCTTGGGCGGGCGGGGGTCGCCAAGCCCGGTCAACGGCGCAGGTCTCTTTTTCTTTTGAGAAAAAAGAAAAAGAGTGCGAAGCTTAGACTGAGCCGGCTGGTTCCTGCAACCCTGTTCCTTAGGGATTCGTGGGTTCAAATCCCACCCCCCGCACCTTTGTATTATTTTACATAAAGCCCCTCCTAACCAAGTGCCAAAAATTGAAAACTAATGAACAATCATAATTGATTGTTTTTACTATCATAGGATGATCATCTCCAGGGATACTAACTATTTATGGAAGGGTCACTGTCCCAATAAATGTCTCGTTTATACCCTCAGTGTTAAAGAGTTATAGTGGTAGAGAAGCTTACTATTTACAAGTGGTGAAATCTGGGATTGTCAATTCAAGTTAATCTTGATATAACAGTAAAGCTTGCTGTTGAATGTAAAAACTCCTTTTACGACCGAACTTGCAGGGATCTGAAGTAGTACAGGCAGAGGATAATTACGTGGGTTAACCAACCCCTGGTTTGCTGCGAAAACTGACAATAGAAGGGCAGATGACATTGATGAAGCATCCTTGGAAAAAAATCTGTTAAAGATCTCTGAATGACATTTCTCTGAATCATATTGCGGCATAACCTAGAAAGCAAGTATGCTGTAAATCTAGATTCTCTAGATGTCGAAAGTATAAATCTCCTTTCTCGAATCTTTCACAAGAAAGGAGACCCAATATGAATTGCAATATATAGACAATGAATACTTGATCACATGACCTTTCTTATTATTAGAGAGAGGTAACAACCATTTTGATTCGGTCAATCATAATGATGCAGTTACTACATCCTAGTGGAAGACTGCTTAGCATGTCATGTCAGTGCAACGGTTATCAGTTGGATTACTATTCGTCTTATTAACTATAGTTAACCTCCCAGAAAAAGAATTAAAATATGCCGAACAACTGACTATGAAAAGTCACAGTTGCTCAAATCTGTCAAGCTGTCAAAATCCTCGGCCATTTACATCCTTCTAATATTTGCGCCATTAGCTGCAGGATTAGAGTTTGTTCATGCTGATCATCTAGTCCTATTTGTGGTGTCAGCAATAGCGCTGGTTCCACTTGCAAAACTGATAGGTGATTCTACAGAACATCTTTCAACCCACTATGGTCCCACAGCAGGGTCACTTCTGAATGTCACCTTTGGTAATGCTGCAGAGATCATTATTTCGGTGGTTGCGATAAATGCAGGTCTCCTAGATCTTGTAAAGGCGTCTATTACAGGCTCAATAATTGGAAATATACTTCTCATCTTTGGCTTGAGCATTATCGCTGGTGGCTTTAGATATAAAGAGCAAAGCTTTAGCAGAGAAAATATCGGCATTCAGTCATCAATGCTCTTCTTGGCAATAATTGGTCTTGCAGTCCCAACCATCTTGGCAAATACCATACTTTCGCCGTCAGAGAACCAGGTGCAGGTGCAGATACTCAGTGATGCACTATCGATTATCCTATTGATCGTTTACATTTTTGGGATAATGTTCACCTTCATTACTCACAAGTACCTATTCACACCACCTGAAACTACACAGGATATGCATGAAAGCCACGGTACCCATTGGAGCAAGAAAAAGTCATTTCTGCTTCTTGCCGCAAGCATGGCTGGTGTCATAGCGGTAAGTGAGATACTGGTGGCCTCTGTCGAGATTACAGGTGAAGAACTTGGCTTTGGCCAACTGTTCGTTGGTGCAATAATTGTAGGTATAGTGGGTAACGCAGCAGAGCACAGCAGTGCAATTCTACTTGCAAGGAAAGGCAAGATCGAGCTCTCGATCGGTATAGCAGCAGGCTCAGGTAGCCAAATTGCACTTTTTGTAGTCCCTATTCTGGTATTTGCAGGTATTGCAATGGGACAGCCATTTACACTTGTGTTTACACTATTAGAGCTTGCAACACTTTTTCTAGCAGCGATAATTCTGAACCTGATAGTGCATGACGGCAGAAGTAACTGGTTTGAAGGTGTGATGCTGACAGCAGTCTACATCATAATTGCGATAGCATTCTTTTTTGTAGCAGACTAGTCCTTGAATCTGCTTGGATGGTCGATGGG
>JBKPEN010000038.1:0-1202 GCA_046728425.1 Thermoproteota archaeon | reverse complement strand
GAGAAGAAGGAGGGAAGAGGAAGAGGAAGGAAATTTAACAGGAAACTCTCCGGATTTCCGTATTTCAAGTTTACAGAATACTTGACATACAAGGCTGCCTTGGCGGGTATCAAAGTAATCAAAATATTCGAGAATTGGACATCACAAACTTGTAGAAGTGTAACCAACGAGGAACAAGAAGGACACAGGGATTGTTTGTGTGCAAAACTTGTGGTGAAGAGAATGCTGATATAAATACTTCTTTTAATATCACTTACTGGGCTTTGGGATACATTTCCAAAGTAGGGGTAACTGTGAACATACCCATAACTCTTGCTAGTACAGACAGGAGTACAATGATGACAAGAGAAACTCGAAAGAGGCTACCGGTCTATGACCGGTAGTTGTTCACTCCTGGTCTTCTTCTCCTCCTCCCTTCTTTTGAAATATGATCAAATCCCTCTTTGTGTCAAACATTAGCCACTAAGCTTAAAGCTAGGCACCGACTGTTCTGTCATCCTTTTTTCCTCTAGTCTCCCTAACTACCAACTCTAAATATTGTCTAACTTCGTTATCATCTATCATTGAAGATTCTACTCCTGTTTCTTTTTCCATAGCACCTGCTTGTTTATGGATTAGTTTTACAACCTTTCGTATAATCTCTGCGTTCTCTTGTGCATTACC
The DNA here is from genome assembly GCA_046728425.1 of Thermoproteota archaeon. GTDB lineage: Archaea > Thermoproteota > Nitrososphaeria > Nitrososphaerales > Nitrososphaeraceae > Nitrososphaera. The sequence goes on along the minus strand of JBKPEN010000038.1, from coordinate 539 downwards.
TAAAGCATCTAGCAGAGCATACTCCTTTGCATATTTTCTGGCTAAATGACGCAATTCTGCATCTTGGGCCACTGACAGCGCGACAGAGTATATTCCTATGCTAAAGAGAAAAGAAGCAAGCACAACAAAGGCACGTTGGATTGCTCCAAAGGGTGGATAAGAATTGTTGGTTATCCAGTTATTGGTCGTTGGAGAAATTAAAATGGTTGAAAATGCTGCTATAATCAAATAGTTAATGATCTTATTACGAGAAGAGGTAATTTGCCGTCCAAGAGTTTTTGCTACTAAAATATATGCAAAAGCTATTACAAAATCAGCTACAACCCATCCTGCGGTACCTATTACCCTAAAGATAAGGAACCTGGGGTCGGCATATACAAATTCACTTGCAGTTGACTTTAATAATTGAGGACCAAATATCCCAGTTAAAAAAAGTACAGGTGGTAAAATTATAAGTGTCCAAAATGTTGCTCTTCCTATCTGATCCTTAAAATAACGAAGGAAATATGCAACAGCAACTGTTTCTGCGATAGCAATAG
>JBKPEN010000009.1:0-9721 GCA_046728425.1 Thermoproteota archaeon | reverse complement strand
TGTAAAATATGTCAAGGGTCTGTCAGAAAATGCATCAGGATGGGAGAAGAGAAATCACAAAAAGTATGGCAGCCTTGCAAATATCTGCAGACAGATTGATTATGACATTAAACATGGAGTTAGCAGCGAGCAAGTTACTTCTATCTTTGAGAGGATTAGAAGTGACTCGTGCTTTTCAACGCTGAGAAAGAGCAATGGTTCGATGGAAAGATTAGCTGAAATAGAAAATCAATTTAGTAAACCCAAAATAAGAGTGCCACGGTGGAGTTAGGTTTCCTTACTACTCTACACTATCTCTTTATTGTTCCTAATCTTTCATCTCCATTTTATTAATTGAGGGACACTTGAATTAAGCTCTACGAGGTCGTCGAACAAAATTTAGTTTCCACATACATATATAATATAGGTCATCAACAAGAAATGCAATATATTACTTTGGGAGCTTTTTGGTTTTAACCCTTGATAATTCTCCTTTATTTACTACCGCAGAATGCCAATGTCGCTTTTTATTATCCTCAACTTAAATACCTACATCAAGCAATAGACCTTAAATGGCCGCAATAGATGATGACGTTCCTGTCGTGGCAGAACAAAATGGCATTAAGATCAAGACCGAAAAAATGATCACAGATAAGCTGTATCACTGTATTTATGACAATAAGATTTTTTTATTTTACAAAGATGACCAGTCTCTCCTCCATTGCTATGAGGTAGAACATCCAGACGCGGTTAGAGAGATAGCAGAAAAGCCTTCTGAGCTTCAAGGCATTCTCAAAAAGTATGCCCAGATTACCCAAGGCTAGCCTCAATAAACGTTATATTGTACTGTGCTGAATTATCTCGCACGATGTCGACAAGCACCAATTCAGTCAGGCAAAGCACTTCCAGTAACGAGATATTCATTGGCAAGAAACCGCTCATGACTTATGTCACAGCAACTCTAGTACAGTTGGCAAATGAGCCAACAGTCGTAATAAAAGCAAGAGGAAAGAGCATCACAAGAGCAGTGGATGTGGCACAGATTATTGTAAAACGTATGGATACACTTGGATACAAGATTGGACCAATTAAGCTTGGGTCGGAGACAGTCCAATCGGATGACGGTAAGGTGAGGAACGTCTCCACAATAGAAGTCCCTATTTCTCGTGCTAGGTGAAAGATCATAACATAAGTGCAGGCGTAGCAATCCCGTTGGTAATGTAACATTTTTCTTTGCTGAAAGTCGTTTACAGTGAATAACCTACACTAACAAGCAAAGGTGCTCCGGGTCAGGACCGATGACAGAATAGGCTAAGTGTTAAGCTCTGATAATACCGGGACCCACTGAATTTCAGCACGAGATCGCGAGTCGGAAAATTAAAGCTTCAGATTCTTAGGACATTACCACAGTTACCTCTCTATAGCGGGCGAGAGTTGCTTTCGATGCGAGTTCTATGCCAACAATGCATGGAACATTAAGCGGTTCAAGGTTTAGTATGAGCTCATGATGCTAACCCATTGCTATGTATTCGAAGCTAAAAGAAACCACTGATTATATCACATGACATGCTAGAGTCCAAATACACTACTTCTCCAACGAGCAAAAAATTGTATAACAATCAACATGAAGGTTGTTGACAGCTTAGTTAGCAACGTCCTAGAAATCCCTTGAGGAACTTCACGAATAGAGCTGATGCCTAAGGGAGCACATAAAGGAAGAGCTGCCAATTAGAAATTGGAGATTATCTTCAAAAATGTTTTAATTTTTCTCAAGCATGGATGTTTTGTTATGCCGCCTCTGATACAAAGCTAACTCCATAATATATGAGTACTACTGTCAATCCTAGGCGTAAAGCCGGATAGTATTTTGACCTAAGAACAGAGGCTCCTATTGAAGCAAGGTATGCAGTGCTGCCAAGCCATGCATAGTCCATCCAAATGTGAAGCGCAAAAAGAATTGCTACGCCAATAACGACCCCAAATACTTCAGAGTCGACCACCAGCTTCAATCCAACTGTGAACCACCATAAAACGAAGAACGGGTTGAGAGCACTGAGTATAATGCCCCCTATAATTGGATCCTTGCTTCCTAATGAATTGGAATTCTTTTCATATCCGTGTATTCCTTTAAAGATACTTGCTATTTGCAAACCTGCAAAGGCAAGGATAGCAATTCCACCAATCACTCCTATGACGGCCGCATATTTTTTTGCAGTATCAAAAGCCACCAGGCCTGCTGCTAGTATGATTATTAGAGGGAGCTCGACTATCGTGTGACCGTAAGCAACTTTGATACCAGACCATTTGTCGTGTTGCGTACCGTAGGCGATATTGGCGAAAAAAAGTGGGCCAGGAGCCAGTACACCTGATGCTGAAAGAGTAATAACCTCGATGCCGAATTCAAGGGCATTCATCTCTTCGAAATAAGGACATCACAGTACAGTTAAGGTTTTCTATGCAAGAGAATTGCTTAAAAGGGACAGTCGCTGGAGAAGTGATAGATGGTAGTTGACACGATTCGTACTATAAAGCTTATCAGCAAATGGGGCATAGACACTGCATTAGGTAGGAGGCGTCCTGTTGTAGCAGTGTTCAGTATGACACACTATTGCAATTTTTATTGTCCCATGTGTCCCTTCGGTGATTCCGACAAGGAAGGACAGATAAGGCTGGCCAAGAACTCCGATCTTACGACACAGGAGTGGAAGACTGTCTTTGATAAAGTTTCGAAATATTGTGTCTGGTGCATAATAGAAGGTGGAGAACCAACTAGCAGGCCCGATTTTATGGAACTTGTTGAGTATCTGCACAATATCAAGATGCCCATAACACTTATCACCAACTGCTCGCTCCTGCACAGGATCGATCTCGAGAGCTTGAGAAAATATATTCAGTTTGTGACATGCAGCATCGACTCCACTTATAAAGAGTCCTACTGTAAAGTGCGAGGAGTCTCTCCCCCGATCTTTAATAGAGTTATGGACAACTTACGCCTGCTCACAAAATATAAAGTACCTCACTATTTTAACAGCGTGATTACAAAATTCAATACCCAGGAGTTTATCGATCAGACTTACTTTGATAGGGCAAAGGATCTGGGAGCAAGCGCGATCTCTCTTACATTTGTTGAAGATAGGTCTGATGTTGATTATTCACTGTCGCCGGATCGTCAAACCATGGCCAAGGTGTGCAGAAGCGTTCTCGATTATATGAAGAAGCCTGGTTCATTGCGTATGCTGATACCACAGGAGTATTTTCAACAGATAATAAAACATGGCCGGACACTCTTTGATGAATGTGGAGTTTGGAAGAGCATATTTGTAAACGGAAATGGCACCGTTTTAGTACCTTGTTGGAAGTTTAAGTCAGCTGAGAACACCTATAGCCTTCTTGAGAAGAGCATAGACGAAATTTGGAACGCTCCGCAATGGGATATTGCTAGAACATGCCATGATTGCAAGGTGCTCGGTTGCATTTGGACTTCCTCACAACCAGTCCGGTCCCTTGCCAGAAGTTATATGCAAGGTGTATCGAAGGTCATTGGCCAGTACCGCCCAGATCTTCAAGAGATGGCGTAACAAGTAGAGCCCTAGACAGTAAAATCTCCTTCTCTACGGTTATTCAGCATTAGTCTGAAAGTGAAAGTAGGATAATTATGTCGGATAGTGATGATAGAACCATTAAGATATAATATATCTACGAACTAGGTGATCGATGAACATGAATATGTAACCTGATATATGCTATTTTTGAACGGCACTAGTGAATTACCCTATATAGTTTCGAGATAGCTTTGTACAATAAAGTTATGCCGGCAAGGAGGTTGTAGGATGCTCGGTCTCACACAATCTAGTATTAAATCAGCACAATAGAACGAAATTTGCTTAAACATTAATTTCTAAAAACCTTATTGAAGTAAGCTGTGTAGAGGGCTGCAAACGCCTCCCTTGTGCCAAAGGCCCTACCACAAAAATGAGCCCTTTGAGGAAAAAAGGGGGTTTTCTGAGCCGGAGCCGATGGCCTATTAGTCGTATCACAAAAAGTGATTAATGTACTTCAGCGTTCGACTTCGAATCTGTCCAACCTCTTCAGTTAATAAAGGCAGGTGATCATAACTAGGTAAGAAATTTAGAACCATAACCTAGAATTATAACTTATAATCTTAAGTACTTTAGCACGAGTATATTAATTGCCTAAGTAGACTATACAGTAAAATAAATTCAATTTTTCTGTACTAAGAACTATTCATTAGAGACAGAAATAACCTGTAAATATGAAACTCTAACATATTGTATTGCAATATGCTAATCGATGATGGCGAGGGGCTTAGAGTTCCAATGCACCGTCCAGGATGCCAAGTCGCTGGATGTTTTGAGCGCGCATCTGTGTACGTCGTCATTAAAGAAAGTGATATCAATGCCTTGAATATTGATGCCGGCGAAAAACAGATGGTGGTAGAAAGGGAGTCGTTTGCAGACGTGAACGCATTTAAGCTCATATTGTACCTTTGTCCTCGCCACGACTATGACTTGAGGTACCTTCTTGAGGAAAACGAGCTAGAGATAACAAAGAGGCGTCACCTAATGCTTAAGGAAACCCAATAGGCATTTGCGTTATGCCTTTGCAGTCTAGGGCAAGAAAAACACGGTTTTTAATTTTGCTTTTTTTATGTTGCTCAACGTTCCAAACAATTGAAAAATCGTGGCCTTTAATCATCAGAACCAGATCATCATAGTGTTACAGTCAGCTTTATGCGTTCACCATCTGGTGCATAACATCCCCTTATTAATTTGGTTGATTATCGTCATAAGTTCTGTATTATCATCATTATCCTTTAAAGCAGCTTTGCGTCCTAACTTCATTAACTAACTAGTACAAGTCATCCCAAATATGAAGCCAAACCCCGAGGCAATTGCCCCAATCGTCGACCTATGAAAGTATTGCATAGGCAAGAAGGTTGCAATCATAGGAGATATCCACGGCTGTTACGATGGGCTTGACGAAATGCTTGATGCAATTGATTGGTCGCCATAGAGTCATATTCTGGTACTGACTGGCGATCATATCGATCGCGGTCCCAAGATAAAAGAAAATCTGATGTTTGTCATGAATATCTCGTCAGTGCATTGATTGATGTCCAATCATGAACCAAAGCTTCTAAGATATCCTAGGGGGCATCAGATACAAACTAGCCTCTTATCAAGACAATTGAGCAATGTGGAGAGGATTTTGTCAGAGATCCATGCCTTTTAAAATGGTTAGAATCTCTTCCTTGAATAGTGAGGTACACGGACAGTTCGTACGTTGTTCACGCAGGCATACGTCCGGACAGACCCATCAATAGATAGTACAAAGATCATTGTATCTATATTAGGATATGGAATCCTAAGACAAAGAGAATCTCTAATGAAGCCGCAGATCCGTGGTGGTATGAATTTGCCTGTCTCTATGACTCGAGGAAGCATCATTCTCCTCCCCTCATAAAGATCTTTTTTGGGCATCGACGACATGAGAAGGCATTGGTCTGTCATTGGGCAGGCGCATTGGATGGAGGCGTTGTATTTGGTGGAAGATTGCAAGGATATGTGGAGAACAAAGGAATTGTAGAGATCAATGCCAATATGAATTAGACAAATTAAAAAGGCCTCCTTCATCTTCAGTTGCAGTCGCAAAGATTTACATTTTGTCTCAAACATCTTAGCTTGCTGATCACGTAACCCTATTATTGACTATGCCACTTTAGCATTTTTCCTCGGGACTAGTAGAGTCTTTGTTTTGTACTAAGTACCTTCAAAAATGTGTTGAAGATTATCAAAGTTACTTTGAAATCTTAAGAGAGATTTCATCTTTTATCTTCTCGGCTATTTTAATTATATCTTCTTTAGAGGTAACCCTGCGTGAAGGCCATTTTCCGTCGGGACTATCATCGTAAAAACGTGGTACAACGTGGACGTGTACATGCGGGACAATCTGGTTTGCAGCTATTCCATTGTTCTGCCCCACATTGAAGCCATCAGCCTTTACAGCAGATATTATTGCCTTAGCAATTCTGGGTATCAAAGAGTACAATTCGCCCACTTCGGAGGGAGGCATTTGGAGCAATGTCTCGTAATGCTTTGTCGGCATCACCAGTGCATGACCCGGGTTAATTGGATATTTATCCATAAGCACTAAAAATCCATTATCTCGATGTATCTGCACACAGGGCTCTTGCCCAGCTATTATAGAGCAGAAGATGCAGGGTTTGCTCATGCTGTGCCTATTAGCATGTGAGTATATTGGTTGTTTATCTTTTGCTATTAGGCATATGAATTTTTAAATAGACCAATGATCGGAATTTTACATAGATGGGAGAAACACTTGAGCTCGATAGTTTTGACATGACTTTCTCTTTCCGCTGCCCCAAATGTGACTACTTGAATGAAGAGGTGGCGGCAAAGGATCTTTCAAGCGGTAATGCAGAATGCGGAATGTGCGAGACCGTTTTTAAGGTAGAAGGGGTTGACGCTGTGAAGATAACGGCGACTATTGAGTAACTGAAAAATCTTAAAATATGCACTTGTATCGATAATTGCAATGAAGCTCGAGAGTAGAAAGGTACTCGAGGGACCAGAAAGGGCTCCACATCGAGCCATGTACAAGGCAATGGGGCTGACAGATGAAGACTTGGACCGTCCTCTGGTAGGGGTATCTTCCACCTGTAACGAGGCTACCCCCTGTAACATCCATCTTGGACGACTTGCACAGAGCGCTAAACGCGGTGTAAAAGATGCTGGATGTACGCCCAGGGAGTTTACCGCAATTGCGGTTTCCGATGGCATAGCCATGGGCCACGAGGGTATGAAAGCCTCTCTTGTAAGCCGGGAAATAATCGCAGATTCTATTGAACTAATGGTGAGGGCCCATGAGTATGACGGAATCGTGGGTATATCAGGCTGTGACAAGAGTTTGCCTGGAACGCTAATGGGTATGGGCCGGCTGAACCGGCCCTCAATATTTGTTTATGGCGGAACTATCATGCCTGGTTTGTGGAATGGTAACCAGGTAACGGTTCAGGACGTATATGAGGCTGTGGGTGCATACGATGCTGGCAAGATGACGTTGCAGGAACTTGTCAGCCTTGAAAATGTTGCATGTCCTAGCGCAGGGTCATGTGCCGGCATGTACACTGCAAATACAATGGCCTCAGTCAGCGAAGCCTTGGGAATGTCAACCCTTGGAAGTGCTTCTGCTCCAGCAGAGAGCAAAAGGCGGCTCGAGATCTGCTATAATACTGGAAAGGCTATAATGAACCTGCTTGAAAGCAACATCAGACCCCGTGACATCATGACCTTTGAAGCCTTTGAAAATGCAATTATGATGGCCAATGCAATAGGGGGTTCCACCAATGCTATACTGCATCTCCTAGCAATAGCTAGAGAAGTGGGAGTAAAACTGAGCCTTTCAGACTTTGAAAGGATTCGAAAGCGCACTCCTCATATCGCAGATATGAGGCCGGGTGGAATGTATATAATGGCCGACCTGGACAAGGTCGGTGGCGTCCCGGTAATACTCAATAATCTGCTCAAGAAGGGTCTCTTGAATGGCAATGTCCTGACAGTCAGCGGAAAGACCATGAAGGAAAATTTGGAATCTCTTAAGTTTAGCTTAGATATTGATAATAAGGTTATCCGACATCTAGATAATCCACTCAAGAAGGAAGGCACGCTCAAAGTGCTTAAAGGCTCACTTGCACCCCAAGGCGCCGTAATGAAGCTTGCAGGCATACAAAACAAGAAATTTGTTGGCAGGGCGAGAGTATTTGACAAAGAAGAGGATGCATTTGAAGCCGTATCAAAACGCAAGATAGCAGAAGGAGACATAATCGTGATTCGTTACGAGGGACCAAAAGGGGGACCTGGAATGCGGGAAATGTTAGCAGTAACCGCAGCCATTGTAGGACAAGGATTAGGTGAAAAAGTGGCGATGGTCACAGATGGGAGGTTTTCAGGCGCAACTAGGGGGTTTATGATAGGTCATGTTGCTCCAGAAGCCATGGTGGGCGGCCCCATTGCGTTAGTAAAAGAATATGATCAAATCATAATCGACATGCAGAAAAGCAGAATAGATCTCATGGTTTCGGACGTGGAGCTAAGAAAAAGGAGAAAGAAATGGAAGCCTATCAAACCTCGTTATACCGCAGGGGTTCTTGCAAAATACGCTATGCTAGTCCAGACTGCATCGGAAGGGGCAATCACAACCGCTACAGAGCAATAAAGGTTTAAATTTTATTTTACTACAGCCTCAATATAGGTAGGAGAATATGAGCAAGAGTGATTGCTTTTGGCCATCTCATAGGCAATTCAGTCCATGTACGAAAGCTTACCACCGCTGAAAACCAGTTCCAGCTTTTTAAAAAGCTTTATTTCCTTTACCAAAGGGTCTTCATCTTGGAGTCGCTCATTGGGCCTGAAGAGCTAACTGAAATGTCTGTGATTGGTTTTGACCCCCTACTGGTTGTAACATGTGACTGTAATAATTTCAGCGTTAAAGATAGGAACGGAAGAATTCTGCAAAGGTCGCCAGCAAAAGAACCACTATCGAGGCTGCGGAAGTTAATACCCAAAGTGAATGATGACCGTTTCCGTTACATTGGTGGCGCAGTGGGATACATCAATTACGACGCAATCCGGTTCTGGGAGCATTTGCCAATCAACAACAAAAAAGCTAGCAACTTTCCGCTCCTAGAATTTGGCATCTATGATGACGGAATACTCTTCAACCACAAAGAAAACCAAGCTTACTATTTTTTCCTTGGAAAATCCCGACTGGAGCAAATCGAGCACAAGATGGCACACGTGAAAAATAAACCAAGTACATTTTCATATTCGACGCCAAAGAGAAACATGACGAAGAAAGACTTTGTAAAAATGGTGACCAAGGCCAAGGGTTACATATATCGTGGTCACGTTTTCCAAGTAGTGCTTGCAAAGAGCATGAATTTTACAGTTAAGGGCAACCTTATTGCTCTATATGCTAAACTTCGAGAAGTAAACCCCTCACCATACATGTACATGCTAAAAATGTCTGACAGGTGCATAATAGGCTCAAGCCCTGAAATGCTTATTCGTATCACAAAAGACCACGTAGAGACTTTCCCTATAGCAGGCACAAGACAGATACTTCAGGATGAAAAGAAGAACGAAAGGTTGCGTCAAGAATTACTAGAGGATGAAAAAGAGATTGCAGAACATACAATGCTTGTCGATCTAGCAAGAAATGACATAGGAAGGGTCTGTCAATTTGGCACAGTTAAAGTTGAGGAATTCATGAATGTTAAGCGCTTCAGTCATGTTCAACATATTGTCTCTCACATTGTAGGTAGATTGCATAAAAATTTTGACTCGTACAATTCTGTCAAAGCCGTTTTTCCAGCCGGCACTGTATCTGGCGCTCCTAAAGTTCGCGCAATGCAAATAATAGATGAACTGGAGCCTTCAGTCAGAGGACCTTATGCGGGAGCCGTAGGTTACTTTTCATTTAATGGCTCATGCGATTTTGCAATAACTATAAGATCTCTATTTGTTAATGGCAGCAAGGCATATGTTCAATCAGGAGCAGGTATTGTTATTGATTCCGATCCAGAGCTTGAATGGGCGGAAACGGAGCATAAGGCAAATGCTATACTTTCTGCCCTAAAGGCTGCAGCATCTGACTAATTATAGATGTTTTTGCTCAATCAGCCAAAGGTTTTCTTTTGTAC
>JBKPEN010000194.1:0-8395 GCA_046728425.1 Thermoproteota archaeon | reverse complement strand
CTACGAGCCTTCTTTATGTTTGCCCGTTCTAGTGTTCTAATTAGTGCGTGTAATATGTGCAATACAAGCATCACAAGCCAGTGGATGAAAGATTCCTTTTGTTTTTGCCGCTTGTACTCACGATATCTCTTCGCTGCAACTGCTGAATATTCTAACATGCTAAATTAATTCGTCTGTCTTCATGATATAAGGCTTAACCCGCCCAAAGAAATTTAGGTTATTTTGTTGAAAGGTAAACAGTAGAGATTAATGCGCAACAATATAATTGCCGTTGTAGCAATTTCCTTTGCAACCGTGGGGGCATTGTGGGCCATAGGCAAGCTAATGAATCCTGAGGCAAACGTTGATCTACCCGCCGAGGATGTTCTCCTCATAGCGCAGAGAAGTACGTTTAACGATACGAACCCGGACGTTTATGTAACCGTAAACGTTCCAGCAAAGCTTGTCGTGCAAAACAATGATGCAGTAACCCATGACCTGAAAGTCGATGCATCTACAAATGGCGGAATAACGCCAATAAATACTGCTCCACTGCGAGGGGGCCAGAACTTTGTTACGGCTATAGTGTCATCAAAACCTGGCACGTACGAATATTACTGCTCCTATCATCCGCAAATGCGGGGACGTATTATCGCTGAGTAATGTAGAGAGAGAAAAAGAGATCTGAGGATTCTTGTTCCTTCAGATGTGTGTTACTAACTATTGGCAATCATAATATAGCACAACTATACGATTATGTCTTTTTTATCATTTTACCGCTAGAGAAAAGTGAGTGATCTTTATTTTGTCTGTGCATTGTCAGTATATGAATTCTCCTTCTGTCTACAGATTGCAAACTTTAAGATAGCCTTGATATAACTTCGCTTATGCAACATTGGATAACCTAAGAGTTTTTCTTGTGCATTTAGATAGAGGTCCCAGAAACCTTTACTATTGTAAGTATGTCTTCGTCGGCTACCTTGTGGTCAAGGCCTACTTTTTGTCCGGCAAATTTCGCGCTCTTGCCCCACACAAGTCCGTAACGGAAGTTCTTGGCCATGTTTCGGTGAATCTTGTTGCATACATCCTCTACAGTTGCGCCATTCTTAATTATTAACGGCTCTTTGAAATCAGTTTCATGACCTTTTGGTCGCATGTAAACTCTAATGAATTCAAGCCGTTGATATATCACCTCTTTTAGGACATCAATGTTAATAGCGGAATCTGCCGAGATGGCGATAAAATTATTATTATTATTACCTACGATCTTTGACTTGATTTCCTGGACAAAGCTTGCGTTAACCAGATCTATCTTGTTGAGCACTACAACTGAAGGGACATATATGCGGTTCCCATTTAGCACGTCTATTAGCTGATCATCAGTGAGGTCCGGTTCCCTTATTATCAGCCGACCATTGTGCAAACCATAAAGCCTCATTATTTCCTTTATCAGCCTTTCAGAAGTCTTTATAGGCACTTGTGCATTGACTGAGATGCCGCCGGTTGCTGTCTTTTCGATCAATATGTTTGGAGGCTGCTCGTCCAATCTGATGCCAGCTTCCGCTAGCTCTTTTTTTAGTATGCTTAGGTGATGAGGCTGAAACACATCAAGCACTATCAAGACAAGGTCTGCACTGCGAGCAACAGATAACACACGTTTACCAAACCCCTTGCCGCCAGAAGCTCCCTCGATAATTCCAGGCATGTCAAGCACCTGTATCTTTGCTCCTCTATAGTGCATCATACCAGGCACAGCTGTAAGCGTTGTGAACTGATAGGATGCCACACGCGACTTGGCATTTGTAAGACTATTGAGAAGGGTCGATTTGCCCACGCTTGGCAAGCCAATTAGCACTACAGTTGCGTCACCTGTCTTTCTGACATCAAACCCAATATTTTCACCACCACTATGCATTGTCTTGCCATGTACATTTTCCTGCATTTCCCGCTTGAGCCGTGCTATCTTGGCCTTAAGCAGGCCTATGTGGAATTCTGTAGCCTTGTTGATCTGAGTTTTATGTATTTGGTCCTGAATCTCCTTAATCTTCTCTGGAATGCCCATTGCTAGTGGTCAATATCATTAGCTACATAGCGATAAAAATTTTGTCAGACAGACCAATAGTTTCCCATTTCCGTCAGGTCAAATCAATATGTGGCAACAAAGAGCTTTCTTTTCTAGAGTAATAGCAGCGTAGAATTATGTCACATCGAAATTTATTGTCTTTTTCAAAAATTTTTTAGCCTGCTAGTATAGCTAAGCGTTTTGGAAAGAAGGCTACATGTGAATTATAGCTAAGGTCAATCTTTGCCTGCCGGTTCAGGCAGCCATCCTTTGGAAAAGGAGATCAGCTCGTCTCACGGTTTAATTTATATTCTGCAGGTTATTGAAACTGTCAGGGCTCCGGTGGTGTAGTCCGGTTAAGCATCTCGCCCTCTCAAGGCGAAGATCACGGGTTCAAACTGCTGCGAGATCATATTTTCCAGTGGGGATACATCCCGTCCGGAGCACCTTTTTGATATAATACCAAGAAATAGAGATCTGATCTTCTGCCATATACCTTGTACAACATAAAAATAGTTTTAGATACGAGATATGTCACAATGGGAAAGAAATCCTTAGAAATAGCGGGACCTAACGTCGACAAAAGTATCGGAATGCTGCATAGAGCCTATGCCTTTGAAATGCAAACGTCTCATTACTTTCAATATGTGGCTAACAATATAGAGGGAATAGGAGTGCTATTCGAAGACTTTTTTGGAGAGCGTGCAAAAGAGGAGCAAGGACACGCAGGCAGTATTAATGACAGGTTGATGGAGCTTGGAGCAAACCCCACAGATGACCCCAGCTCATGGGAGAAGGAAAGCGGGTTAGGAAAGACCGAACCTAAGAAATATCTTTCGCTTAGGAGCGCGCTTGAGAGGGCTTTAGAGATGGAAAGATTTGGAATCGGACTTTACAACGATCTTGCAAATGCAACAAAGGATAGAGATCACGGAACATATCAACTAGCATTAAAATTACTCAGCGACGAGCTTGACGATGAACAAACGATCGAGGATATTTTGGCCAGGCTTGAAGTAAAGGATGTAAGAGAGGCTGGACCAACGTAGGGGGGAAACAGACTACAAACAAAAATGGAAAACACGTAGCGGGAATTAAATAAATCTCAAAGATCTCTTGCTTCTTCTTCTCTTCTTTTTTCTAAGCAAAATGAGGGCAGATGATTTCGGCTTTATGCTTACTTTGATCAACTCTAAACCACACCTTGAACATTTTCCTTTGATGATGGCCCTTCCATTAACAAGTCTAAGATACGCTGAACCTGTAAGAGGCACATTTTCTCTGCAGAAAGTACAGTAGGTTTCATGTAGCACAGCCCGATCCGTCGGCATGTCCTTATTATATATCACAGCACCAATATGCAATAATTAAATTTCCCTCAACTTAGCTAAACTAACCAAAGTGGAGAGTCAGCAGTAAAATAAACTACTAATATTAGTATAAGAGCCATGAAGTATATGCAAAAGAGCTTTGTTAACTACACAAATAGGATCTATATAATTAAAATGGGCGAAGGGCGGAAAAGCATCAAATATTAATTCCTTTGAACTAGCCGGGACAAATAGTCTGTGACAGTTTTTTAAGTTCTTTTTAAAATAGAAGGAGAAGAATTGATTTGTATGACAGATATATCGAATCATTTTTCTTTAATAGGCCTTACTTTTTATTTGTTTAAACCACAAGCAATTTCTGGAGAATCAGTCTTGCAATCCATACAAAAACGCAAAGCAGTTCGAGATCAAGATCTGATAAGCATAGGAAGGATCACTTCCTCCTATGCTTAGGCTACAGAGATTCAGCAGTCCGGTTAGGTTCTCTTCATCTAATCTGCTTTTGCTGGCAGATAATAGGGGGACTGTTACTTCGTCATCATCCTCCTGCAGCCTCCCATGTGAAAGTGCAAGGAGATAAAAAACCCTACCTGTGAACCGTACGCTGTCTAATACCTTTCTTAGGTCAGCGGCGCCCAAATGATAGATAGATTTCTTCTGGGTCCAACTCGAGCATTCTAAAAATTGCATGATTTCTTATGCTGTCTATTTAAGATAGAAGAGGCTGCAACTGGCAGTCCAATTCTGTTGCTAACTTGCATATTCATATGCACTCAAACCTTCTCAATTTATTCTGCTATGCCAATTTTTTCTTTCCTTGTTGTCTTGTCCAATTGAGAGTGCTACTTGTCCTACCTTGAGCACTTTCATTACTTTGTCGCGGATTTTATTCATATTGGCTGCGGGTGTCGCAGAAAGGCAGAATATGCCGTCTCTCACAGGAAAAGTAATGAATGTAACTTTTTCATGCTCAGTTAGGCTGTAGCGCACCATTACAAGCCTGTCGCTGTAGGATTGCAGCATTATTAGGTTTGACAGTCAGTGGATGTACATCTACTGCTGCTCATTAGCCCTATTTAGCAATGGCTCGATCCCTTGCTTGAATCCCCCTTCAATGACTTCTTCTCTATTATTGACAATGCTCACAAAGCGCATGCTGCGATCAAGTTTAATAATTATGTCACAGAGACTGGGTTCTGGAATACCCGGTATTGCTCTTCAGAATATAAATTGCTTATAAGTTATAGTTATGACGAATCTATCTGGTATCCCAGTCTTCTATCTCTACAAACCTGATTTCCATGGAATGACCCCTCTTAATGTGGGTATAAAAATGTGATCGTACAAGCGCGTTTATGTTAAGGTCTGTAAAGTATTTTGTGGAGTATCTCGCAAGCACCATTTTGCAGTCAGAGCACAAAATTTCTTTGAATATCAAAGTGTTGTTGTCACGTCTCTCTGTATAGGTTTAGTCAAGCTTTTTATCGAATTTTTTTGTTGCCAGATTGTTGGCGTAATTGTTATTCTTCGTAAAGTTTATCGTTGACGCCTTGTAGTATATCACTTCGCCTCTTCTCTCTATTACTGCAATCACTGCTTCCTTACCCATCTTTTGTATTTCGCTTACGGCGGAAGCAAATTGTTTGGCTGTAGTATTTGTGCCCTCATTTATACCAAAGATCACGTACTTGGCAGGCTTTTTTTCGTAATCGCCGCGTTCATACACTCGAAAGTCATTGCCAAAGCCAAAACCCTCCTTCGCCACATAGCCCTTACTTCGGAGGTCGCGATAAACTAGAAATTCACTCATAATGTTCCTATTGTGTTTTAGCAGTAGTTCAAGGAGTGAGTTGAATCCAATAGTCGGTTTATTTTTGAGCTTTAGGCGATTTGTGTAGAATAGATATAGAGTCTCGTATGGCTTAAGGATGAATTCAGAGTCTTCCTTCTCTCCAAAACCTTTGCTACGCAGTTCATCCTGAAAGCGAGTTTGATCAACAACTACCTTGCGATTGCCTGCCAAATACGCCTCTATTACCGGGGGCTGTACATCTGCTGCAGTGGCTGCCCTCTGATTTACATTCTCAACGAATGGCGTGGAACTTATTGGAGGCGGCGAGGATGATGACATCATAGCTATGTTGTAAGGGTGATTAATTAACTAAACTGGTAGCAAAATCACAATTCTTAACGGTATGACATAACGATTAAATCAGAGCGAATGACCACAATTAATATTACTTAGGATTAAGTGAATTGAGCTATGAAGGGTGTTAATTATCGAGAAACTCGTGGTATGCCGTATGTAAGGCGGGAGTACATAGCTGGCAAACCTCAGATGAAAATAGCAAGATTTTCATCTGGGCTTGCGGGAAACAATTATGATTACAAAATCGAACTTGTTGCGACTGAGAAGCTTCAGATACGACACAACGCGCTTGAAGCTGCCAGGCTTGCTGCAAACAAAAGGATGGCACAAGCAGGAGAGACCAGCTTCTTTTCTATGTTGCGGGTATACCCCCATGTGCTCCTAAGAGAGAACAAAATGATTGCAACTGCAGGCGCGGACAGACTTCAGGAGGGAATGAGGAGGGCTTTTGGTAAGTCAACTGGCCTTGCCGCAAGGATAAGGCCAGGTCAAGTCATTTTTGAGGCTCACGTCATCACTCCCAATCTTGAACTTGCACAGGACGGCTTTAAGATGGCAGCGAGCAAGATCGGCCGGCCAACAACTACAAGGATAACCCCGCTAAAAGAGCAAGCAATGATAACAGCTGAAGATTAGATGAGACGAAATCAAATCAACTCTTGGCGGCCAACTACTCTGCCACTTCTATATTGCACAACTTACGTGGCTCAACATAGATTATCTTCCAGATAACACATGTTTATCTTACAAACACACAGAGAAAAGCCAACTGAATTCCCTCCGCAGTAAGAAATGGTCAGTTACAACAGAAAACTTTAAGCCTAATACTCCCTAGCTCGAGAACAAAATATTATTATCTTTTAGAGAAGCAAAACTATGAAAGGAACTAATCAATTATTCTCGCAGTCTTAAAATGTTCAGAACAAAAATGAATCCAACGAGTTCCCTACCTATATGAATTCTTGCAGATGCAGTTTCGCTCACAATTAGAATTGCTAAATAGCTTTCGAGCGTACCTTTAATGTGCCTAGTGAGCATTCAAGTTGGACTCATCTTATCAACGAGTCAGTACATACAAGCGATGACCAAGATATAGGAGACATCGAAGCACTTAGCCGAAACTTCATAGTCGTAAAAAAGGACTTGTCAATGGCCACCGGTACAACATTCTACTTCACAGGGTTGAAGGCTGGGACGAAAACGTAGTATGGCTAAAGATCCCAGAAGACATGGTAAAGACCAAATACGAGAGAGCCGGCACCGGATCCCCATGACTATCATTACAGCAGCGGCCCTATCTTTGATGCATCAGACAATGTGCGCAGATTCCAAATTAATATCCCCAAAATCCCGAGAAGAGCTCAAGAAGAAAGACCATTTGTTGCTTCTCAGCAATCCTCAGAATATGACGAGCGCGTTTTCGTTTGTAACCTTTGCAGTACAGCCTTTGAGACCGAAGATGAATTGAGCAAGCATGTAGAATCGACTCACTAGTCATCAATTTCTTGTTCAACAGATAAAAAGGGAGCTCCAGATGAAGAAACATTGCCGAGTGTAATACCACATATGCTCTATCTATTGAAAATCATAGGTTGTAGGTACGATATCTAATACGGAGAAAGAAGAAAATATCCTGACATAATTTACGCTGACAATCTCTAATGATCTTTATTATCAAGCGATGCTGACGCAAAAACTGAGAAATACCGCATTTAGATAGCACTCTACACGTTACCAGCACATCTTTATCTTATTATGTAGACCATGCAAAAAACTGACCAAACATAATGGAATAGACCACTAAGAAATTACTTGTGCGCGACAGATCCCGTTTGATTTTTCCTATCACTAAAAATCCCACCAAACTTTCTTGTTGTTGTTGTTGTTTCCTGTTTTTGCTGAGGATGAGAATGTGGTATTGAGGATATCCTTGCTATTGCCGGGATTTGTGAGCGAATGGACATTTCTATCATAACAAGCAATAGCTCCACATCTGCAAGCTTCTTGTTTCCATCGATTTCAAGATGAACTTCAGCTTGCGCCATTGCTCCTGCTGGACGTAGCAAGACTGACTTGACCCTAATATTTTCTTCCTTGAACTTTTCTTCCACTATGTGCTTCACCATATCAGTCAGTTTTGGATTCTGCCAAGAGTCGACCAAGATCAGCGAGGACTGCTTGAGTGAAATATACGACACAGAAAATATGTAGCCAGCAATTATCATACCGCCTATAGCATCCATCTGGAGTAAGCCAAACTGCGATGCAATTAGAACGCTGAGAAAACCGATAACAGATGCGGAGCCATCTTTTATAGAATTTTTGGCATCTGTCTTTAATGACAAGAGGTTGTATTTATTGGCTATCGAATTCATCTGAATTGCTCTATGAAGGGAAATGCCACCTGCGGCGGCCAGCACAATCATTGTCAATATTGGTTGCTTGATTTCTCTTGGGTCAAGTAGTGCTTCAAATGAATGATAAAAGATGAATATTCCTATTCCAATCATGCCTATGGCCGCTATGAGCGCAGCAAAGCTTTCCACTTTGTGGTAACCGAAAGGGAATTTCCTGTCCGCTGGTCTGTGTGCTATACGTAATCCAACAAGAACTATGAAAGAGATCATTGCATCTGAAAGTGAATCTATGCCGTCTGCTGTTGCGACAACGCTACCGCTTATTTGACCCATTATGATTTCGGCAGCTCCTATACTGAGTAAGGTTACAACAGAGATCTTGGCAATCTTTTGTCCTGCAATAAGGCCTTCATTTACAAGATCGGCCGGCTTGCCGGCTGAGGGCTTGTTGCTGCTCACGACAATACTGACTTATATTTACAGACCATCATATTTAACGTTTCAAAAGGTACAAATA
>JBKPEN010000031.1:0-2384 GCA_046728425.1 Thermoproteota archaeon | reverse complement strand
AAGCTTGCCTGCAAGCATCAGGATCCTATCGATCTCACTTGTGCTCAGATCTGCGATGCTTAGGATGTCTTTCTTACTTGAGGAGATCTTCAATGTCTTCATCTGTTAGATAGACTACTTTGTCTTGTTCTTGTTCTTCTTCTTGTACTTTAGTGTCCTTATCTTCTCGTACATTTCTTTGCCTCTCATTCGACTGCCCCTCTTCTTCTTCTTCTTCTTCTTCTTCTTTCAGCGTCGCTTTTTCATTTTGTTAAACTGTCCACTTCTCTTCTAGCTTAGGCTTCTGCTTCTTATCGCCTTCTTCTTCTTCTTCGCTGTGATCCGGATCCTTTCTTTTCTTGCCAAAGAATCCAAACCTGCTCTTCTTTTCTTTTGGTTGCTCCTTAATCTCAGATGCCTCATACCGATCCACAATGGCTTTTGGTGCAATTTCCTTGGCCTCTTGCTGTTGCTCCGAAAGGGCAAGTTGATCCATATGGCTAGGTGTCCTGACTGGAGGCTTGGGCAGCAGTACTTTATCTTTTTCTTCTTCTTCTTCCCTGATAGTCTGTGGATTTTCTGACTTGACATTTTCAACTGCTATTTCTGAAATCTTCTGCGCCGATGTTACATGCTCGATACTTACGCCTACCTGCGCCCCGCCTTCAAATAGCGAGTCAATGAATTTGTTAGAATCAAAAGGTATGATATCGTCATAGCCTTGCCCCATCCCAATGTATACAATTGGCCTTGAAGTAATGTGTGCAATTGAAATAGCTGATCCTCCCTTCGCATCCGCATCTACCTTGGTAAGTATGGCACCGTCAAAATTGGTATAATGGAAAAACTCCCTTGCCTGGTTTATTGTGTCATTTCCAGCAAGCGCGTCTCCTATAAACAACTTTACATCGGGCTTGACGACTCTTACTATTTTGCCCATTTCATCCATCAAATTCTTTGAAGTCTGCATCCTGCCAGCAGTATCCATGAGAACTATATCGATATGATTCTTTTTCGCGTGATCGTATGCATCACGGCCTACAGACGATGGATCTGCCCCATATCTCTGTTTCACTATCTTAAGAGATAACCTATTGGTATGCTGTTCGAGTTGCTCGATAGCACCCGCCCTATGAGTGTCACCTGCCGCTACTACCACGGAAAAGCCTGCCTTTCGTAGGAGGTTTGCTATCTTGGCAACAGTAGTTGTTTTCCCAGTTCCGTTAATGCCTAGGAAAACAACCACAAAGGGCCCGCTCTTAGTTCCCTTTTTTGCCTTTATCTTTTCAATTAAGTCAAAGCTACCGGTCCGTGTAAAAATTTCAGCCACCGCGGTTCTCAATTTTGATTGGACCATCTCGGTTGCTTCCTGCTCTTTTTCCAGCTTTAGGCCGAGTAGTTCTTTTTTCAGTTTGGCGGAGAGGTCGTCGACTACTTCCTGCGCCACGTCACTTTCCAAAAGGGAGATCTGGAAATCAAGCAGCACATCGTCAAGAACTTTTTCAGTAAGCTCTTTTTGAGCTATGCCCTTGGCTGCCTTGGAAAAGGCCTTTTTCAGTTTATCAAACATAATTTTTTTCTACCACAAAGACATCAACCTGGCGGCGGCTGCTGCGCAGCCTGTATCATCTGGTTTATCTGCGATTGCAGCTGGTTTATACGCATCGCTATTTCCTGTCTTTGAGCTTCAAGCTGCCTTGCTGCTACTTCATACTCCTTTATCCTAGTTTCCACATAGTTGAGTGCATCTTCTCTACTCTTTTCAATAGCTACCCCAGCATCCAAGCTAATGAGCAACTTCTTTATAGGAGCTACTGTAGTCTTGACGTACACACCAATGCCTATTGGCATTAACGATTCCACATCAGACTCAGAAGTAATGTTTTGAATCGTATTTGAAGCCAAATGGGCCTCTTCCATTAACTTACTTACTGTCACTTGTCGTGTCATGATGTCATTCATATATGCTTCAAGAATCCTTGACTGCTGGACCAATTCATTTATCCTCTGCTCCATCGCAGCCAGTTCCTGCTGCCTCGCTTGATCGCTTGCTGCGCTCATTAGCTTCACTGTCATTGATAGATTTTTAAAGCTTTAGATTCTTGACACCTTTAGCATATCGCTTATCTTGACGTTCATGCCATAACGCTCCTCTTCACTCTTCATATGCCGGTATAATTTGAGCATGTCGACTCCATGCTTTATCAAGTTGAACTTACCTGTTATTTTCAGCTTGATGAATTTGAAGACAAGAGAGTATATCTTGAATTTTTCGAGCACTGCCTGCCGATATGCTGCCATATCATGAAGGTTCTGGACAAGAAGTTCGGCACACCAAGTCGACGGAATTATACCCTCGCCCAATAGAGGATATACGGTACCTATGGATTCACCCGCTCCTATTG
>JBKPEN010000108.1:0-3457 GCA_046728425.1 Thermoproteota archaeon | reverse complement strand
GATGCCAGTCGCAATACTTCCTGATATTAGCGAACAACACTGCATCGGCTGTGCACTCTGTGTAGAGATTTGCACTTCCCTCGGTCCAGATGTGCTCAGAGTAAAACCAGTCGAAGGATGGAAGAGAGGTAAAGCCTTCGTATTCTATCCAGAAAGATGTATCTCTGACGGAGCATGTATTGGAGTTTGCCCAACAAAGGCAATCTTCTGGATGAGGCCGATGGATTACACGCCAGGACAGCCAATCCCATTGAAGAAGTCAGGCCTGTTCACGAAGGGTTGGGAAGAAGGTTAGTCCCTTCGGCAACTGGTTAGTACCTTCGACAACTTCTTTTTTTAATTTTTCTTCTCTTCAATAAGTTATTAATATCAGTATTTACTCGCCTATCATCCAATTGGTCGACTGGAACGAACAAATTAAGGGTCACCTTTTCTGGGTCTGGGGTGGAGAAGAAGGGCTTTTCAAGCGCGGCAAAGAAGGTATGCTAGTCGTCACTGACAGGCGTCTTGCATTTATCATAAAGACAGACATGACTTATAAAATGCATGACAGCCATTCCATTAGACAGTTAAAGCGTTTTGAAGCAGGCGAAAACATCTTTCGGCCGGCTGAAGGCTACAAGCTAGAGGACCTCAAAAAAGACCTTGCCAAGAGTCCTGATAACCTCCAGATCCCATTCGTCCAGATTCTGGATGTCATCTCAGTAGAAAAAGATTGGGGGACACTTCTTAAGGTGAAGACGAATCTTGGCTACAAAGCAAAGGTTTTCAAGTTCTCAATAGTGAAAGGGTGGGTAAAATATCCTGTAAAAGATCCACTTGAGTTTCAGAGAATGGATTGGAGACCGCTTATAAGCTTGGTAAAAATGTCGATTTGAATTTAATGCTATGTTTCCAAGCAAAACTTACCTGATTTATAAGAAGAAAGACAATAACATTTCATTTTGTTAATACGTGTGAGAGAATAGTAATGGAATTAAGCTTCTCATGAAGAAGTTAAGTCATCTGAAGTGTCAAAGCTGTTAAGATTTGTACTGCTGTATTTGCTGATCCACTCTTTCCCAAGCAGGACCTCTGCAAGGGCAAAAGCCCGTAATTGTCCCATGAGATCTCCTGAAGATAAAGTGAATGTGCAACACCAGCGCGACAGTATTGCAAAGTAATATAATTAGGCACCTTGCTGCCTCAGTTCACATATTGCCAAGAAAGCTGTTTGTTGTGGGTGTCGGTCCTGGCTCGCCAAAGTATATCACCGATGCATGTAGAGAAGCCATTGCCAGGTCGCATTACATTATAGGCTACAAGTATCCGCTATCGACAATTGAATCTATTATTGACACAAGCAGGCAGCAGGTATTTCAAGTCACAATGCAGACACAAGAAGGCGTCTATCAGAACATTTACACGAAAATGAAGGATGGCGAGTACTGCACCGTACCTTTTACAGGTGACGTCAATTTTTCTGAATCGGAGGTTGTCGACAGGCTGCTAGAAATATTTGGAAGCGACAATGTTGAGGTGATTCCCGGTATCAGCTCCATACAAGTGGCTGCGGCCAAGGCTCGCATTCCGACTGATAAGGCTTTCATTGTTACCTTCCATGTGACAGACGACATCGAGGCGAAAAAGCAAGAAATGCTGCAGGCTATTAGACAGGGCAGGAGCGTAATACTGCTACCTCGGCCTTGGCCAAGAGACAAATCAAAGCACTTTATGCAATCTGAAATTGCAAAATTCCTGCGTACAAATGGCATCGATACTACTAAGCTGAAGGTTTGGGTCTTTGAGCATCTAACGACTGAAAAGGAAACAACATTCAGAGGTATGGCTATCGACCTTGAAGGAAAGGAGTTCAGCGACCTGTCTGCTATGGTAGTAGACCAGACAAAGAGGCAAACATATCTTAGTTTCTAGCCGATGTTTAAATATTAAATTGACTTATTTTTATGATGTACTCAATACAAAATAAGTCTGTTGGCGTTATGCAGGAGGATGACAAGGGCTCAATCAGATATTGCGTTGAATGTGGTGCAAAGATACCTAAATCTCAGAAGATCTGCCCTGCATGTGGCGAAAGCCAATAACACCTTCTTTATGTCCTCTTTTTTTGTTATAAAATATCTGAACCTTCATTTAGATATTTTAGCGAAAGATCCTCTGTGGTAGAGATATTCTCCATGCTTGAGAGCGTGTCATTTATCCAACAATCATGAGATAGTGGCACTTGGAGTGATTCAAAATCAGTAAGGCTAGTCTTTACGTGCATTCAAATAAAAGTACTATTGGAAGGTCAATCTGCAAGAATAATAGTGTCGTAGGTTATAACAAGTGGAATTGTAACAAGATATTTGCTCAGTCGATATAACTACCATCGAAAGTATGGCAAATTATGCACAGCAGGTTGCCTAGAGGAAGGGGCCTCAAATCTCCCCACCGGATCTATGGCAATACTTGCATCAAGACCACCCAGTTGCTCTATCATTTGCCACTCTATTACTGAGGCTACAAACAACACCCCTGTGGCAATGCCCAGTTCTATCAGAGTAGGGATGGCATATTTACGCCACGGCATTCTCTTAAGAAGGTAGTAGATTAGCATCACGCTCCTTGACATAGCGAGGCCATAGGCAAACACTTCCATAATGCCAAAGGGTGTTATCAGGAGGGCAAGAGGCGGAACCTTTACTAGCATAGGGGACGAGCTTGCAAGTACGCCGAAAATTGAGCCAGTTGCAAAACCAGAGAATGTTCCAAATGCTGAGCCTACTGCAGGTACGAACATTACCAGGGTGATTCGGAGGTTGTTCAAAAAGATGCCGTTCTGGTCGATCCCCTCTATCTGCTTCGAGAACTCCTGCGTCAATGTCTGGGCTTCCTCTTGGCCCATAGGTAGTGCAGCTCCTGTAGAATATGCACTCAGAAATGCAACTGCACCAAACGCAAGGTAAATGAGGCGCCGCTTGTTGATCTCAAAACGCAACAGAAATGGTTGAATATATATTGTATAATTAGTTTTGTCATTCTCTCCTCTCCCCCTTTGTCCGACTTCGTCTTTTTATGTATGTTGAACATAACTATAGCGTTGAACCTTTCCGCAACGACAACAAGTGCAGGAAATACAACACTTTTTCCGCAGTTCTTTGCAATTGGCAATGATCCTATAGACTTTGTAGTTCAGGACATTGCGGTAATCATGATAGTCGCAGCGATAATGCTTGCGATCACGTTCAAGCTAAAGCAGCCTATGGTCATAGGCTATATTATTGCCGGGATGATAATTGGGCCCTATACTCCACCTTTCAATCTGGTCAAGAGCCCAGAGACTCTGAATCTATTTGCAGAGCTAGGCATAATCATGCTACTCTTTGTTACTGGTACTGAATTCCCTATAGCCAAACTCCGCTCAGTGGGCAAGATATCCATAGCTGCCGCTCTTGCCGAAGTGCTAGGAACGCTC
>JBKPEN010000001.1:0-4811 GCA_046728425.1 Thermoproteota archaeon | reverse complement strand
GCATTAGCACCTGTTGTTGCATTAGCACCTGTTGTTGCATTAGCACCTGTTGTTGCATTAGCACCTGTTGTTGCATTAGCACCTGTTGTTGCATTAGCACCTGTTGTTGCATTAGCACCTGTTGCAATACCCCTTAAGGATGGCGGCACCTCAAGCGTTTCAGGGCTCAACTGTGGCAGGGACGGCAATCCATATTGTTTACGTAGCGATTCTTGCTGCTCTTGCATAATTTGTGTTGAAAAAGCTGGGCCTCTGTACCCAAATTCTATATACAATATGATTATTACAGCTAATGAAACGCCCATTACAAGTATACCTAATGCAACACCACGCATATGTGGCGAGTAACCTTTGCCTTCTTCGCTATGGGAATTGGGGGAAGACATCTTCCCTATTATCTAATCTATACCATTATATATAGAATGAAAAGCGACATAGATATAACTATGTAAAAAGCCAGAGCCCAATAGAAAACTGTATATTCTGGAGCTCAGGCGTCGGCTTTTTATAATAATTTTAAGATATAATATCAGTTTCGACGAGACATTTATTAAGAAAAAGTTCTTGTAATATGTCAAATCTTTTTCTTTAAGAAATAAAGCGGACTGCTAAATAACTTCATACTGCTAATCAAAATACACTGACACGACAGAAGTCATTCCTCTGCAGACCCGTGCGATGAAAATAAATATCGGTAGTAAGCCAAACATTCCGATTGATATTGAAACGCGCTATTCTAGTTCTGATTATTTGTGCTGGTGCTCTTTTGGGTTCAATCGGCACTCTTGGGTATTATACTCCTTTTCAATACAATTTAGGGCTTAAAATACCCCCAGCTACAAGGATTGCCCAAGGAGGAGAGGAGGCAGATAGTTCATCGAATGTCACAGCAAATGCTGTTCAGATAACAAGGAATAACACCTTAACTTTGACCGATTTGTTTACAGATACCCAGCAATCAGTGGTTCAAGTCAGCGGTACAGTAACCGGTAACAACCCTTCTTTCGGAATTAGCTTAGGATCAGGATTCATTTACGATAATAGCGGCCATATTATCACCAACTACCATGTTATTGCAGGAAGTGATCCTAATGACATAAGCGTAACATTTATCGATGGAACAGTTTACAAAGCAAGAGTAGTAGGTGCAGACCAGTATAGCGATCTTGCCGTACTACATGTAGAGGATGACGTTCCTGCAGACAAGCTAAAACCTTTGCCACTTGGAAACTCTTCTGCGTTGCGCGTAGGTGAAGAGGTCGTGGCAATTGGTAACCCGTTTGGGCTATCAGGTTCTATGACAGAAGGAATAATCAGTGGCCTCAACAGGCTAATTCCTGTTTATCAAGATCCACTTTCTAATGTTGCAGCACCTGCATTTTCTATTCCAGATGTAATACAAACCGATGCAGCAATCAATCCTGGCAATTCAGGTGGGCCACTTTTGGATCTGCAAGGTGAAGTAATTGGAATCAATTCTGCTATCTTTTCTACTACAGGCGGTTCTGCAGGAGTAGGATTTGCAATTCCTTCAAATGCAATAGCCGAGATAGCTCCGGTATTGATAGAGAGAGGCACCTTTGAGCATCCTTGGTTGGGAGTCTCTGGAACAGATATGACACCGGAAATAGCAGAGGCAATAGGTCTTGAGGAGCCAAAGGGATTTTTAGTTATAGAAGTTGAGCCGGGCGGTCCTGCTGACACGGCAGGGATTCGAGGAGGCAATACTCCGATGCAACTTGACGGAAGGGAAATTACATTAGGAGGAGATGTTATTTTGGCAATAAATGACAGAGATGTAAGAAAAATAGACGATATGCTCGGGTACCTGCAGCAGGCGACGCAAGTTGGAGAAACAGTAACGCTTACTGCATGGAGAAATGGAGAGATAATTGAAATTCCCGTAACACTTGGAGCAAGGCCAAGCTTGCAAGAGTCGCCGTAAAATAGCCCAATTAATTAGTTCACACCCTATGAATGAAAAAAGGAACATATATTTCTGATTTAGCAGGCTTGGCTTTTAATGTAAGCCAGTTAAAATTGAATCAGATCATATGCTGTAGGAATCAGTAGGCGTTAATGTAGCTGAACCGGTTACGTATTGTATATCTGGATCATCATCCAACATTTTGCCTAACTCTTCCATCGACATTCTTATTGCTTTAAATTTTAGCGTTTTTTCTTCTTCTACTTTGGACATACGTTGATATTTTTGATAGATCCATTCCTTCTTTTGACTAATATCTAAGTCTGCGGGATATACTACTCGAAACACCACGCTGCCTTCCCAATCTGGATACCTAGTTTGATAATACAAGATGTCAAGAAGAAGACTCTGATCTACTTTGGGCATGAGAACATGAGCCTCCTTAAGAAAATTCTCATAGTCTTGTTTTATCCTAACAGCAGCGGAAAGGGTCGAAGGCGTTACTCCTTTTTTTGCGGTATCTGCAAGACGACCGTCGTGACTCATACTTTTCTTTGAAGCCATATGTCTTTTAACAGTTGCATCAAATTGTTTCCTATATGTTATATTTTTTTTCTCTCTCTACCATGATGCCTAATCTTCGTAGGGCTCTTGTTGTTTTTAGCTTATGCAAACTTGTAATTGTGTTCTACAAAGTCACCGTCTTCTTTCAAACGAACAACTCCAAGTTCGTCAATATCTACAATAGATGACTTAGGGATTAGATATTTGTTTGGCGTTATTGGACCGAATGTAGCAATAATTTTTTCAGCTTGAATTGATTCTACAACTCCAATGTCTTTACCATCTCTGGTGAATACTGGCTTGTTTACGATTTTCTGCCAGTCATCAATTTTTTGCTCAATTGGAGAGGTCATATACCAAAATTGTATGCACCATATATGATTTAATTGTTCCAAGTTTCAAGGAGTTTTCGAGACTTAGATAATTATAGCAATATATAGCAATATCATGAATTTCAATTAAGATGCCGATGCACTGTTGGGAAGAACATTATTGATGTACATCATATCCTACTAGGGAAAATAATATTGTAGCAATCATGTACTGATAGACGATCAAAAGACGCATATCTTAAGGAAATCCAATTTATGAAAAGTAATAATCAAACTTCCTCTTTTAACTGCTCACGAGAGCTTATTTTTCTATAGCAGCTTATGCAAAGCACTGCATTATTGTAGCGATAGATTTTCTTATTCGGATTGAATAATGAGAATTTTGAAAGTTCCACAAAGCAATTGTCGCAACTCTTCTTCATAGAGAATATATCTCCTTCAAGTTATTTAAAAGAGATGGATGTTTGATCCGGTATTGGTACAATATAAGATATACAATATACACATATCTTGCTAATTCACCCTGTCTAAACCTTCTAGTACCCTTGCAGAATAGTAGCGAATGACTTTGGAGAAGATAGTTTTAATAAATTCAGTGATTTAGAAACCAGCCTTATATATAGAAATTATCTCTAATAACCTTACCTGTTTACTATTAAAATATGTTGTTAGCGATATACCTCCAATGACTAATGGTTCAACAGGAGAAAAAATCAAGGAAAAAGTAACCGGAAGCAAAGACAAGGTAAAGGAAAAAGTAATGGGAACCAAAGACAAGGTAAAGGAAACAGTCGGAATGGGAGGAGGCGAAGGAGCCAAGAGGAAGGAGGGAGAACTGGGTCCCGGAGCGGCTTCTAAACTTGAAGAAGAGATTGCAAAGACAAGCTCCGACAGCCCTACAAAAAAAGTGGAAGGTCCGGGTAAGGCATTAGGAAAAGAAGAGGAAGAAGACGCTGAGTAAAGACAGGATAGGAAAAAATAGAGTAGAACAGTGCATCCAGCTAGCTATGGTCACCAATATTATATTGAGCCATAGGGCATGGACTTGGTTTTTTTGAGATTCTTCTTTACCCATGATGAATAGTGCCACATGAAATCTCCTCTATTTGAGGAGCGATCATCAATGGGTATTGCAGCATTAAATCCAAAATCCAAACATACCCTTGATAAAAGAATGTCAATAACGATTATTAGTTCCAGTATACAAACCGCTCCTATAGATGCTCAAAGTAGCTGTCATTGGGGCCACTGGCGCAGTGGGTCAGGAATTCATCATTGGTCTAAACAAACACAAGTGGTTTGAACTGACGCAGGTGGCGGCATCTGAAAGGTCGGCTGGAAAAAAATACATTGACGCAATCCGTGATCCAAATTCTGGCATTTTGCGCTGGCATAATAAAGAAGAGGTGCCAGAGCATATCAAGGATATAGTTATCAGCAAAGTGGATGACATCAAGCCAGAGAATTTTGACCTTATATTTACTGCACTCGAATCAGATGATGCAAAAATAATAGAGCCCAAGTTAGCCAAGATCACACCTGTCATAAGTACCGCTGCTGCGTTCCGATATGAAACTGATGTACCAATATTGATACCAGGCATTAACGATAATCATAGTGAACTGCTGAACATCCAGAGAAAGAATCGCGGTTGGAGGGGATTTATTGCGCCGCTACCAAACTGCACGACAACGGGCATGGCAATAACACTAAAACCGATACTTGATAGGTTTGGCATAGATAGAGTATTCATGACCTCTATGCAAGCCCTTTCTGGCGCAGGAAGGTCGCCGGGCGTCATCGCGCTTGACATCATGGACAATGTCATCCCTTATATTCCAAAGGAAGAGGAAAAGGTACAGGTTGAGACAAAGAAGATCCTAGGCCATATGAACAATGGCTCGATTGCTCCTGCCTCACTCAAGGTTAGTTGTACTTGCACAAGAGTCCCGGTGCTTGATGGTCACACAGAGTCGGTATTTGTGGAA
>JBKPEN010000205.1:0-9417 GCA_046728425.1 Thermoproteota archaeon | reverse complement strand
CCATCTGGCCTAAGCACATCGACCTGGATTGCTGGCTGAATACCACCATATTTGGCAGAATACATAACCATGAAGTCGTTTGGATAAGAATCGTAATCGAAATTGACTTTGTAAGAATGGCTCTCAATACGTACTCCATCTTCTAAAACAGTAGACTTGTCAGCGTCTTTGGCAGTCATAATCAAATGCTCTGGCATATTTAGCCCCAGCATGTTTAGCCATGCAGGCATAGCCGACTGGGGGAGATCGATCCAAAAGCTTGGGTTATTCCACTGCGTGAAAGATTTTAGCGGAATAGCTACCGCTGCATAAATTGTCATTAAGATGAGTCCAAATAATATTGCAACGCCAGCAATGCCACCCTTGGAACGTTTCAATCCCTTGAAGACATCTGATGTAGAAAGTGCTTCCACAGGACTTGTCAGGCGATCTTCACCCTTGGATCAAAGTAAGCGTATACTATGTCAGTAGCAAATACTGTGAAGATGAAAATGAGTGTTGATACGTATGTCAAT
The DNA here is from genome assembly GCA_046728425.1 of Thermoproteota archaeon. GTDB lineage: Archaea > Thermoproteota > Nitrososphaeria > Nitrososphaerales > Nitrososphaeraceae > Nitrososphaera. Next base: position 8,902 of record JBKPEN010000205.1, on the reverse strand, counting down.
CCAATTATAACTGGTATGTCAAAAAAGCCTATTGCTTGATAATATAAGCTCCCTATTCCTGGCCAACCAAAAACCGCTTCTATAGTAATGGCACCTCCAAAGGAGCTGGCAAGGCTCAAGGCTATGACGGTAATGATCGGCGGTGCAGCATTCTTTAGAGCATGAGAATATAAGATCTTCTTTTCTGGTATACCTGCCGCCCTCTTGGCCGTGATATAGTCTTCCCCCAAGACTGCAACCACAAAATAGCGTACAATATAAGCCCACGACCCAAAGCCGACTAGCACTATTGTGATAAGAGGTAAAATCATATGATAAAGCAAATCCAATGCGTAACCCGGATCGGATGGCGCGGTAAGAGGCGTAGCTGTCGCAGGAAAAATATGGTATGTAAATGCAAAAGCAATGATCATGAGCATTCCGACCCACCAGGTGGCGAAGCTGCTGCTAAAGACTGCAAAAGCAGAGTTTATCTTGTCCCATAGAGAACCGGCGCGATTTGCAGCAAATGCGCCTAGGTAAAGCCCGAGGATAGTAATAATCAGAGTTGAAGTAGTAAAAAGCAATATTGTCTTTGGCACCTTTTCCAAGATAATGTCACGCACATTTGCCGAGCCGCTCTCACTTGTAAGGTAATTAGACTTTCCAAGGTCGAGCACCATCACTCTCAAAACGGTGTTTGTAAACCGCTTAGGAGAGTACCAGGGCTCGTCAAGACCGAGTGCCTTAATCTGAAGGTCAATCTTTTCGTTTATGTAATTCTGGCGCTGCTCAGTATTTTGGAACTTAATGTTACTATGGTTTGTTTCTTCGACAATGGCGGATCTCGTCGCATCAAGCAGTATCTTATCCATAGTAGGACCAACTAGAGTCATTGTTAGGATCAAAGTGGAAAACAGTACTATAACCATGTTTAATGAACGTTTTACAACAAAGCCTCCAAAGTCTACCACTACAATCAATCACCACCTAGCGGTTATATTTTTCTACCAATTTCTACCACAGAGATATATATGTCTGTTGTAAATGCTGTTCTGACGATACTAAGACTTTGCCTTGTCTAAACAATAACGATTATCAATACAACAGAGACTGAAGTGCTCGGTTGTTGCCAGAAACTGCACGATATCTGCAATCATACTCGCAATTGCTAGTGGTATAATGATATAGAGTCGATCTATAATAGATCGGATTAGAGATATTTATTGTCATGCTGTCACAATCTATTGTGTGGTGTTGACAACAGATTACTGATCGCCGCCCATCTGATTGCTATTATTAGTGCTCTGACTGAAAATAGGTGCCCCTGGAGCAGCGAGAATAGTGCTTGAAGAAATGTCAGGGCGAAGGGCATCATTACTGTTTGCAAATAACTTAATTTGATTTGGTCCAGGTGATAGCATTGCAGTCATATCCGATGTTAGATCAATAGTGAATTCGCCGGGGCTTTGAGGTTGGGCCTCTCCTCTTACTACCACTATTCCATCCTTGTTTGAAACAAAATAATTTACTGTCACATTACTGCTCGGCTGTCCGGCGACCTCAACACTGACCTTAATCGGAATAGGCTGACCCATCGTTACTATTCGCGGCACGTCAACAGTAATAATCTTAGCAACTGCAGGTAACTCATACTGAGACCAGTGACCCATCTCAAATGGATACGAGGCGTCTCTAAATGCATTAATAGTTATTGTCCCTCCTGCTACATTGAAGTTGTCAAGATAGAACGCACCGTTCCCAATTATTGCATGCCCATGGTTTTCAATCCAACTTATGCTGGCATCATAACGCTTGATGGCATCCTCGATCGTTATTATATTTCTTAGGGCAGGCGGCACAAATTGCTCATTTTTCATCTTTTGGAGCTCTGCCTTGATCATATCTGCATGCTCTCTTACGAGAGGGTCATACCATTCAACGCCTTTAGCTTGTGCTTCACTTCTAGAATAAGCGAGTCTGCCATCCGTAACAATTCTTTCAGATGCAGCAACAATCTCCCATGGCTCACTGGCAAAGAATGTCCCTGAGCCAGCAATCTCCTTGTCATCGTAATGCCAAATGTCAATGTAAGATTCAATTCTATCAGGAGCAACATATCTGGAGCCCTTGGAAAGTTTGAGAGCTTCACTTGTTGTTGGTGTATATTCAGCATCTACCGTCCGGTCTCCTGGCCCAGCATTAGTGCCCCATTCGTAGGCGAAATAATCAGCATACATCATGTCAGAGACATCCATTTGGATCCCATTGTGCCACTTTGAATAAAGTGGCGTAAACGTCACCTTACTTTTTGCAGTGGATCCTTCGCCTGCTTGAACCCACTGCTGCAGTGTCTGGCTCCATTTTATTACATCAGAAGGTACATTAATTTTACCAATAGGCCCTTCTGTGGTGATGTCTGTCCAAGGGCTTCGAAATGGAATCACCTCTCCAGTATATGGATGTCTGTAAGTGGCAGTGTCTGCAACCATCGAATAAATACTCGCACTATAGAGATCTTGCAGACCTCCAATTGGGTTCCAAGACCCTTGATGGATCTGTTTGACACCAATGTCAAGCGAAACATTTCCGTCGCCGCCTAATCTTGCGTTTAGTAGAGAATACTTGCTTGTTATCCCAGCCCCAAAATCATTTACCAAACCTTGTACATTAGCAGAAGCAACAAAAGGGTCGGTCTTCTGGGCAACAAAGATCCTAACAGATTCTTGAATGCCCATCCTTACTGCATCACTTACCAGCTGGTTCCTTTCCTCCTCGGATGTGAAATTAAAAAACGCTATCTTCTGGGTAATCTCATCGAGAGTAGCATTTTGATAGTTCCAATAGGTTGGGTTCTGAGACCCAGGCATTCTGCTCAACCAAGGCCCATACATCTGGGCCGGAACTGTTGGATTGTACTTAACAAATGCCCTGGGGCCAGCAAACTCCTCTGTGTATATTTGCCATTGCAAGTTCTTTGGATCTGATCCATATACTACTGTGTTTGCCTTGTTCAAATCACCGTAATCTCTCTGGATACTGAAGCCGATCTTTTCAAGCTCTGAAGCGACCAGCTCACCCATTGATACCTTTTTAGGATCGTCTTGTCTCATAAAGAGCTTTATGGTAACAGGATTGCCGTTGAATGTCCACTTGCCACCGTCATTTGTGGCACCCGCTGCAATCATTGCCTCAGAAATCATGCTTGATGCAAGGGAGGGATTGTATCTAAACCCAAATGATTCGACTGTGTCGATAATGTTCAGATATTCCGGTGAATATATGCCAAAGGGATCAATAAGAGAACTGCCATATCCTTTTAAAATCTCATTAACCACGAAGTCTCGGTCGATCAGATAGTTTAAGGCATAACGAACTGCCTTGAATTGAAATGGATTGAGAATTTTCGGATCTACTGCAGGCGCTGGATTTACAAAGAACCCTAGCGAGCCAGCAGTGGTATCATATACCTTTAGCCTAGGATCGTTCCTTGCATCATTGGCAGCTTCATGAGGGATGGGGAAAAAATACATGTCAAGGGACCCAGATTTGACCTCTTCAAGTGCAAGATTCTCATCTGTGCGCTGGATAAATCTAGCCTGATCTATATAGGGACCTTTTTGTTGTACCTGTGTGAAAGCAGGATTCTCAAATATCACAGAAGTTACCAAAAGCAATATAACAATAGAAACAGTAGATGCTAGTAACGGCCGTTTTTGCAACGCAATCAGAGGCTTGCATGCACACCTAATATATTTTTTCAAAATATAGCTATGGGTCATTTAGTTTCTAGCTCTGGTATTGCATTTAATAGCAACCTTGTATACGGGTGGCAAGGATCCGAAAGGATCTTATCGATTGGACCTATCTCGACTATCTTACCTGATTTCATAATAGCTAAGTTATCTCCTATGTAACGCGCTGTCGAAAGGTCATGCGTTATGTAAATGTAAGAAATTTTAAACTTTTGCCTCAAGCTCTGCATAAGTCCTAATATTTCGCCCCTAACGGACACATCAAGCATTGACACTGGTTCGTCAGCCACGATAAGTTTGGGGCGCAACACTAACGCTCTTGCTATTGCCACCCTCTGTCTTTGACCTCCAGAGAGCGTGTATGGAAGTCTGCCTGCTACCTCTTCTGGTGGCTCAAGGCCAACCTCGCGTAGAGCATTTAGAACCTTTTCTAACTTCTGCTGCTTTGAGCTTTCCTTGTCATGAATGCTGATAGGCTCCATTATTATATCCCTCACTTTCATGCGGGGATCCAACGATGCATATGGGTCTTGATATACCATCTGGACTGTCTTACGGAAGTGTTTGAGCTGCTTTCCCTTAGCTCGCGTTATATCATTTTCTTCAAATATTATTGAGCCACTATCGGGATCTATCGCACGCATGACAAGCCTTGCGATGGTCGTCTTGCCTGAACCAGATGCGCCTGCAAAAACTAATACCTTTGCTCGATCAACCACAAAGCTGACATCATCTACCGCCTTGACAAAGAGGCCAGGTTGTGCTGCCTTGAAGAACTGGCGGAAAGTTTTCTTAATAGTAAAATATTTTCTCAGTCCTTTAGCCTCAAGCAGTACACCCAATTAGATGCAAGTTCCCCCTCTGGTAATATAAACACAGTTGCAGTAGATGACATAAGGCGCCAGAATCCTCATATAACCATTAATTGATTTCTTCTCCTGTTATTGCCGAAACTAAAAGTATCCGGCCTCAAGGCATATTATTTTACGGAAAACGGGACAATAAGGGCAGTAGACGGTGTCAATTTTGAGGTAGCTAAAGGAGAGTCTCTTGGCATTGTTGGCGAGTCAGCGTGCGGGAAAAGTACACTGGGGGCGGCCCTTATGCGATCAATACAGTTGCCTGGCAGAATAGTTGAAGGAAGTATAACGCTAGGAGACGATGATATTACCAAAATGTCTTCATCAGAATTCAACAGCAAGATACGATGGAAGAGGATATCGATGGTGTTCCAAGGTGCCATGAACGCGCTTGATCCGGTATATACCGTGGAAAGCCAGCTGCGCGAAATTCTAAAGGAACACCACTTTCAGGGCAAAATTGATGACAAAATAGCGGAATCGCTCCGACAAGTTGGTCTCGATATGTCAATTGCAAAGCGGTACCCCCATGAGCTCTCCGGTGGAATGAAACAGCGAGTTGTTATTGCGATGGCCCTTTTATTGGATCCTGACATTTTGATAGCCGATGAACCAACAACTGCACTCGATATGGTAGTGCAGTCGCAGATAATCAGCTTACTTAAAAACTTACAGAAGGAAAAAGGAATAACGATAATACTAATAACACATGATCTCGCACTTGTATCACAGATCACAGATAGGATGGGCATCATGTATGCTGGACAACTGATCGAATTTTCTACTACAAAGGATATTTACAAGAATGCCAGCCACCCGTATACTCAGGCCTTGATTGAAGCAATTCCCAAGCTGAGGACAGAAGATAAGAAAATACATTTCGTGAAGGGAAGCCCGCCGTCATTGCTCAGTCCTCCCTCAGGCTGCAGATTCCGCGACCGCTGCGTCCATGCGATGGAAGTATGCACGCGCAATCCTCCTGAATTTGAGATACAAACAGGTTTCGTCCGCTGTTGGCTCTACGACGGCTCTATAGAGAACCCCCAACCTTAAAAAGCGTGGTGTGTCTAGAGACTTCAGGACCTGAGGGTAATTTCATGAAATGACAACCACTTTATTAACACATTTTCCGTTTCCTACAGTCAGAGAAAAGCAAAAGAAAGTCCTTGATATGATAGATTCTGCGATCAAGTCTGGCTATAGGCTAATTTTTCTTGAGGCTCCAACTGGTTTTGGGAAGACGCCCGTTGCAATAACCCTCGCCCGCTATCTTGGAAGCTCTCATATTTGTACAGCAACTAAAGACCTTCAGAGTCAGTACCGACGTGACTTTCCATTTATAGTAGACGTAAGAGGAAGAAGCAATTTTCCCTGCATCGTCAAGGAGGATATGGGGCTCGATGAGAGCTGTAACTATGGACCATGTATCAAAGACGAATCTTACGACTGTTCCTACAAGACTCGCCTTACAGATTACAAGGTCTACGACCAGGGCACAGTCCACGAACTCGTCAAGCTTGATCCTTTTGCAGAGCGGAGATATGTGGACAAGATGAGATCAAAACCGAAGCTGGTCGACATAGATTGGCGACCATGCCATTATTATCATCAAAAGTGGATAGGCAGTCAAGCAACCCATACGGTTTATAATTATAGATATTTCCTATCAGACATCTTTTATGCCGGAGCAACACAAAAACGTAAACTTTTAGTCCTCGACGAGGCACACCAGCTGGAAAATGAAGTCGGCGACTTCAGAAGTTTTACGATCCGTAAGAATATGTTCCCTTTCTTGAAGATGCACATGCCGATTGACAAGGTTGATGACATTGAAACTTGGCTTGAATTTTGCTTAAAGTTAAAAGAACGGCTTTTTGAATTTACAGAAAAGGCACAAGGCATCATAGAGCGCAGCAACCAGAAAGTGACTTTAGAGCCATACACCGAAAAGAATCTGATAGATGCCCTAGAACTTGATAAGAATCTCACAGTGGTCATTGAAGACGTCAAAGCTAACAAGGATAATTGGATAGTATCAGGTGTCCAGCGCGATTCTACTAACCAGCTTGTAAAGGTGACTCTAATGCCGCTAGAAGTTTCTAGCTACTTTGATACAATTCTCGACAAGGGTTCGGTCTCGCTTTTCATGAGTGCTACAATCCTGAGCAAAGATCACTTATGCAAGACAACAGGTCTTGAGCCTGAAAAAGTCAAATTCATCCGAGTTGAAGATTCAGACTTTCCAGTTAAGAACAGGCCTATTCACCTTATGAATGTAGCATGGCTCAGTGCCAAAACAATGAACATGAGCATGCCTAAAATTTCTCAGGCTGTAGACAATATCATGTCAATACACAGAAATGAAAAGGGCATAATCCATACTACATCGTACTCACAACTTCAATTTATTAAGGACAATATTAGCAAGGAAAATGCAAGCAGACTCATAGAGACAGCATCCAGCCTTGATCGAAGTGAAGTACTGCAAAAGCACTATGAGAGCGAGAAGCAGACGGTTCTGATATCTCCATCTCTTCACCTTGGGGTAGACCTAAAGGACAACCTGTCAAGGTTCCAGGTGATCGTAAAAGTGCCATTTCCAGATTTGACCGACAAAAAAATAGCTGCAAAAAAAGAGCGCGATCCAAAGTGGTATACATGGAATACAGTTCTCCGGCTTGTTCAAGCTTATGGCAGGAGCGTTCGTAGTAGTGATGACTATGCAACAACATATATCCTAGACGGTAGCGCTTCTTATCTTCTAAGGAATGCAAAGGAGTTAATGCCCCGCTGGTTTACCGAAGCAATTGTGCAGTTCTAGAACATTTTTATCCCTAGGGCCCCTCACAAAAATGTGAAATTTGTCAAGGGACAAAACTGTAGCGTCTGATGGTAGGGAAGGCCATGTCGTATTTGGCATTAGCTCAACCATAGCGGCGACTTTGATACTTATTTCGCCGATTTTGTATACACTTGTAGCATATCCTGACACCTTTATTCTTTCTTGGAATGAGGGAAGAGGAGGCTTTCTATTTGCGATGGCATTTATTGTAGCTGAGCTTGTCGGACTGAAATACTCGCTTAGCAAAAAAAGACTCCTCTTGGTGACAGGCATGGCAGCCCTCACGATTTCATATTTTATTGCATTACCATATGGACTAAGTGACTATATCAGAAATGGAAAATATGTGTACAATGTTTCGCTTGTGGACAGTTGGATGTGGATGTGGGATTTTATTATAATGGCCATATATGTAGCGAGTTCGCTTATATTGCTATTTGGCAAAAAGTGGTACAAGATAGCATCTGCAGGAACGATATATCTAGCAGGAAGCGCTCTCATCCTTGCGCTTGATGCTTTTTTTCCATTTGATTCTCTTGGCCCTCTGCAGGTCATAGTGCCAATTTATTTGCAGATTGACCAAGCAGTGATTAACTTTATAGATACATCTATCATTAATGTCGGGCCCCAAACACCCGGTAGTTCTGCAGACCCGGCACTTGCAAGGGGCAATTTAATTGTGATGAACGGCATTCATGGCCCATTCGCGCTGCAGGTCTTTTGGCCGTCGGCAGGTGTCCACAGTATGATAATCTATACACTTGTAATGCTGGCACTGCTCCTTAAAATGGATATGCCATTAAGTAGGAAGCTGATCTACTTTGCTGCAGGAACCTTAGGCACTGTTGCCGTAAATCTTGTTCGAATAGTTTCACTTTCCCTATATGCACTGGTTGTGACAACAGATGTACAGGAATGGGAGGCATTTCATTCAGTAGCTGGGGAGATAATGTTTTTGCCTTGGCTGGGCATATATCTTGGAGTGGTGATCTATATCGAAAACAATAGGATCCGCAAGTTACGGGCAGAAGCCGACAATACTGCAACTTCTAATCAGTCGATCCGCTAGCATGAAGCTTAGGTTTGTTGGAATGCCCTACCCATGCCATAGAGATGTCACTGCTCCCAGCAGCCCCTATCTCTGTAGTCATGATACCCCGAAACCATTTTTCGTCACCAAGATAATACCTCGATTTGGTCAGCATTGAAATTCAAATTTGGTCCAATGTACCGCTGCTGAGACCACATATTGCTCCAACAGTTTCTACCGGTCAGAATATATACAAGCTTGGTGTCTCATAAATAGAGAGGTTTTTTGATTGGTACAAAATAGTTTTCCGATGAGAGAATGGCACCTTGAACACATGGAAAAGACAGTTGTAAAATATGTCAAGGGTCTGTCAGAAAATGCATCAGGATGGGAGAAGAGAAATCACAAAAAGTATGGCAGCCTTGCAAATATCTGC
>JBKPEN010000087.1:0-5689 GCA_046728425.1 Thermoproteota archaeon | reverse complement strand
CCCAAACGTAGAACCGATCAAAAAAAAGTATAACATGACTATAGGGGGAATTGTCGATATGCCAGTTGAGATCGGAATTTCCAAGATCTTGGGAATGAAGATGTTCCAAGGAGGTGGTACCATTGACTATGAGAAAAAAGCGAAAGTTGCTGCAGATAGCCTCAAGTCAGTCAATGCAATTTATGTCCACATCAAAGGACCGGACGAGTTTGGCCATGATGGCGATGCGAGGGGAAAAAAGAAAAACATAGAGGAGATTGATAGACGTTTCTTTGGTACGCTTATACGAGAGTTGAACAACATGGATGCAGCAATCGTAATTTCTGGTGACCATTCTACTCCGTGTGTAAAGAAGGCGCACAGCGATGACCCAGTTCCCCTGTTGGTTTCAGGTAGTCGAGTAAAGCAGGATGGAAGCGCAAGGTTCACTGAAAACTATGGCAAACGCGGTAGACTAGGGCTCCTCATGGGAACCGAGGTGCTTCCAACAGCCATAGCCATGGTTAGCTAGAGATCCGAGATACCTAGAATCTGCCACAGATATTTCCTATAATAGGCAACTAGGACAAGGCCCACTGCTACAGGCGTTATCCCATATTCAAAATAACCAAATACTATCAAGAAAAGCCCGATGATGAACATTGCAAGACCAGCCATAGGGTTGACGTATTCAAAGCGCAAATGCTGAAGGAGGTTATAGAGATAGATCTAAAAAGCGTTTTGCCCAAGCTTCAGTGAACCATTCTCTCTCTATACGGAGATGATACAACTTTTTCTGTCAATTTTTGTAGCTATCCTGAATTGGAGCGGCTAAAGCTCCTGCTCCGACCATGAGATTTTTTAGCAAAACCGCCGCCAAAAACTTTGGATCCGACAAGCCTGTTTGTCCTATCTGTCATTGTTATAACAGACGCATATGGTGCCTTGACCGGGCCTAACAATTCAGCCACTCTGCCCACCTTTCTGCCCGATCCGTCGACTAGCAGCTCGCCGGCCTTCACCCTTTTTGCACCTTCCGCGTTAAGTTTCACTATTAATCTACCACTTTTTGCAAGATGCAAGATTTCTCCTGCTTCGTTTGTTTGGCTGACTGGCATAAGTGATACTTTATCATTATCTTCTGTACTAGATATTATCGTTATTTTTTTTAAACAATAAGCCCCCATGCAGTTTCAGTAGCTGTGAAGAAAATATAGAAATCGAGAAAGATACACTCACAGGCATCTACTTTTCATAATGCGAAATTGTTTATTTCTTGATGGATTTTTGCAAGCTTCTTCGCAGCAATATGTTAGCTACTGCGTTAATTATTTGGGACTTTTTCATACCTTCCTTTTTTGCCACCATTACGTAGCCAGATTTGACAAATGATCTGCGAGGATACCTTGCATCACTGTTTATCTCTTGATCTGATAATTGGAAACCAGCTGCTCTGGTTGCCTCGACCAACTCCTGAACTGTAGGATCAAAGATTGCCTGATCACGCTTTACCTTTCTGCCTTGCCGTCTCTTCAGGTTCTTATTAAAGTAGTCGAGCCAAAGTACCACATGTTCGTAGTCTTTCAAAAGAGTTTTCCGATCCTCCGTAATTTACGGTATTAAAAAATATATTGCTTGCGTATATAAGCGCAGGTCGCGCTGTTTCTGGATAGTCCATTTCTATCCTGCTTCCCAGTGAAATGCGTCCCCTGAGGAAAAACGCGCAGTACAGCTGTTGCTGTTGTCAAGTGTATATGTTATTTCAAGGTTATAGAGATTATTAGGACTTTTGGGGCTAGCTGCACCTGTTCTCTCATGACTTCTTGTACCGCCTTCTAGCCAGCTTGCTGGGATGCTCAGCTCGCCTACCCATCTGTTAGGACGTTGACTGTCCTGCACGAATACGGTGGAGAGCGATGTCTGCCGCTTTATCTTGCCAGCTTCGTCCTGCAACTTGTCGAGGTTTTCCGATTTGGCTTTGTTAACGAGCCGACCGGCAACTGATTTCACATCTGGTCCCAGATCGACTTGAAGGATCAGCCGTCCGGACTCAAGTGAGTTTAGTGACTTGGCAGGAGAAGGCTTACAATAAAATCCCACCGAATAGGGGCAGACAGCTGTGTCTTTTGGATCCGGACCATCCCATGATAGGTCCACCACAAATAAAACAGATCCTTGTTTGCACTTAACGGTTACTATATAACTAACTTTACTTGGTCTTTGTCGTTGTTGTTGTTCCCTTAATCAAAATGGCGTTAACTACTCCGTGTTGCCCCGGCCTTGACAGAACTCTGGCTGTCCCGCTTTCAACCTCGATAATAGCTCCTTTGCTGATTACTCCCCTTCTTTCATAGTCTCTGTTTGCTGGGTTCTTAGTTACTCTCAAGATCTTAGTTTTAGTTACATTTTGGCTTTCCCGATCAATTACGTTGGCGAATTCGGCAGTCTTGAACGCGACTTTATTATTATTTCCTCTAGACCTTCGAGCAACGATCTGGGTAGGGCCGGCGACCGCTTCATTTGGGTACCTGTCAATCTCAAACTTACGTCTTCCTCTCATGGCAACCTTGCGTCCACCAGTTAACTTGCGTCCGCCTAGGTTTTCTATCGATTTTCGCATTGTAGTGTGCTGTAAGTAATTTTCTGCACTCTAATTAAGTCTTTTCTGGTAATTGAGACTCTATATTGCTGTCTATTGCAGCTGTTGCATCAGCATCAGCATCAGCATCAGCAGCAGCAGATGAGGGCAAATATTCAGTAGTTGAGCGTTGCTGCTGTGGCTTCGTGTTTGCTTTAGTTGTTATTGTTGTTTTGCTCGTCGTCACTAGCCTGCTTTTTACGGCACTTAGGTCGGTTATGCCAAAGTAATTTTGGAACTTAGGCGTCGTTCGGTAAACTTTAAGCCTACCAAGGTTTTCATGCTCTACAAACCGTAGCTGCTCAAGCACCTTGATGTGAGAATACACCTGGCTACCTCTTATTTGCACTAGCCTCTTTGAGGTTACTGGCTGCTCATATGCAACGTAGGAGAGCGTCTTTAGTGCACCCGGTGGAAGTATAGGATGCTGTGCAAACCTGCGCACAAGTGGTATATAGTCTGGCCTTATCTGTAAAACATAGTTACCGTCTTCAAGTTGAGCTATCTCAATTGCTCTAAAGGTTGACTTGACCTTCTTTGCGAGCTCATTTACCACCCTGCGTGTCTTTTCCTTTGAATTTGTACCGGATGCCTTTATCAGTTCATCTAGTGACAAAGGTCTACCCGCAGAGTATAAAGCCGCTTCTATTCTAGCAGCAATTTCGCCTTCTGGGAGAGCGGGCTCGCGCAAGGTGTTTTTGTCTCTCTCTTCCAAAGAATTAATAGTTTATTACTTTATTGCTAGGCTGTTCTGTGTCATCTCATAATTATTATCGTTGATGGTCTTATTGCTATCTTCTCGTGTATCAAAGCTGGGCTAGAGTCATCTTTATGTCGTCTGAATCTTCTTGTGGATAATCGAGCTGGATCTTGCGCTTCGTTGCAAGATATAGCATGGCTATGAAGCACCTTGCCATTTCGACTGGCTCTAACTTATTAACCAGGGTCTTGAACATAAGTATGCCATCTGCAGCCACAATGTCATAGATCATGTCTTCGTAATCTTGGATTATCTTCTCAAACTTTATAAGATATTGATCAAAATTAAAAGTCTCGACTGGCTCGATCTCAAGCTCTTGCTTCTTTCTTTTCGTATGGGGGCTTGCAAGCTCCATTATCATATTTTCTAGCATTTGTAGCAAATCCTCTACTGAAACCGGATACGTTGGCTCAATCCTGAATGGTAGCTCGATTGGATTTAGATGTGGTATAGGCAGCTGCTGTTGCTGCGTGTCCTTAGTTGGGTCATCAAGGCCTTTCTTTTGCATCGCTATTTTCTCAAGTACAAAAATACTTTCCACCTTTAGCCGGTAGATCATCGACGAGGAGACAGCGGCCAATCCGCAAATGCGCAGATCCTTATTGCCTGTGGCATTGATCAGTCGTAGGAACATTTCCAGCAAACGCGTAATGTCTATGTTCCAGACATCTTTTCTGATTAAAAGTGATGGATTGAAGAGCAAGTTGAGTGGTGACTGTGCGATTTGCCTTCTTGTATCCGATAGGCCTGCTTGCTGCTGCACATCTTGCTGTTGCTCTTCATGCTCAATGTCAGCCAATCTTTCTATGTCTCTATTTTGAGAGATCGAGTCCCATTTAATACTTGTTTGTAAAGTAACTTTGCTGTCAAGCTTAACAACTCACAGCTATTATTTTACACACATACGTATGCACTCACATTATATGGGTTGACAGCTCAAGCTTTTACATTCTTGCACTACTTGTTCTTGGCCTTTTCTGATACTAATGCTTTGCTTGGCTAACTGTTTTTTGCGCGTTTGATTGTCTTCTTTCTTCTTCTTTGTTATAGTGGAGGCAATTATCCGGCTCTTCTCATCACACAAGAACAATTTAACCTCTGGGGTGGCACAGAAGACCTGTCCACAACCGTTAAATTAGATAACACACTAGGATAGAAATGCCAGATAGAAATCTACCCTGTGGCTGTATCATGCAGTGGGATGAAGAAGAGACCACCCTTGTGTTTTGCAGCCGTCATACTCTTGACTATTTCGATTGGCATGGCACTGATAGAGATTTTGTCAAAATTGTTGCCACACCTAAAAAGAGTATTAAGACAGACAGAATCGCATTGTTAGAGATGCGATAATAATAATAATGAATCCTCATACGGCATAGCGTATTTATTTTGTTCCTTAGCATTGTATTTGTCCAAAAAGACAGAGAGAGACACATACACACTGAAATAAAGGGAACGTAGGGAGTTAGATATTTGCCAAGAAGCAGAAAACAGACGAGACAACTAATTGTCTTTGGAGGTATTGCAGTTATTGGTGCGCTAATTGCCTTTATGGTATTTCTTCAGGTAGAGGCTTCACGGAATAATGACTTCAAGAAAGCGTTTGAAACAATAGTCATTGATACAAATTCACTGACGCAACAATATACAGCAGAAGAGGATATGTGGTTGCCAAAAGATAACAATACAATGATGCAAGTTATTGACCAGTACTTGCCTAGGTACGATGCGCTGATAGAGAGGGCAAAGGCTTTGAATGCTCCTGAAAAATACAAATCAGCCCAAGACTATCTCGTTAGCGCCATCGAGTTAGAGCGACAAAGCTATCAGCACTTTCGCAACTACCTTGCCACGGCAGATCAGAGCGAATATGACAAGTCCTCAGAATTGATCTCACAATCGCTTCAACAGAGCATTAATGCTGATGCGGCTATTAAAGAAGTCGGATAGCCGCATATGTCTATTATGCCTTTCTTTGTACTTTTGCATCTTTATGTCTGTGCATGTGCACCTAGGTTTTAATTGAGGTATCTAGAAGAAGGAAATGTAGCCGTTACGGCTATTGTAGCCATAGGCATCATCATATAACTGTTAGAAGACAAAGACAGAAAAACGCTGGGCCCATAGTTCAGCTTGGATAGAATGGCTGCCTGCGGAGCAGTTGGTCGAGGGTTCGAGTCCCTCTGGGCCCGCTCTTTTATCAGTTCTTTTAGAAGGGTTCTGCGTATACTTTTACAGAAGATAACTTTAAACTTTTATCTGAATCCTCTTAATGCGCATTACTTTCAATACCACAGCCAAAATTCTGGTTT
>JBKPEN010000060.1:0-2202 GCA_046728425.1 Thermoproteota archaeon | reverse complement strand
ATACTGCCCAATCAGCACAAGTCCAGCTGAATCAATCTTCTTGGCAATAGCGTCAGCATATTTACACATTATTTCCAAATGTTCTGGCGCAAACCCATTTACAAATTCAATACAGGAGCTTTCATTACTACAAATGACTATAAAGCCATTGCTTTCTAGGCTCTTTTTTACAATATCTGACCGTGTAATTTTTCTAACTATAGACTCTACTTGCTTCTGCACTTCTGACGCTAGCTTGTCAGATGTAGTAACAAGACCGCAGATAGTGTCAGTACTGTGCTCAGCCTGTGAGATCAGATCTAAGGCAATAAGATGCGGTTCAACAGTTTCATCAGCATATATCAGTAGCTCAGTAGGGCCGGCTACCATGTCTGTAGACACACTGGCAGAAGCGACTAGCTTTGCAGCAGTAACAAATATCCCGCCAGGGCCCACTATCTTGCTGACTGGCCTAATCGATTGTGTACCATAAGCAATAGCAGCTATCCCCTGCGCGCCGCCTATCTTGTAAAATTCGTCGACTCCACAAATGTCTGCGGCTACCAATGTTAATGGGTCAATGGTGCCGTCCCTTCTTGGAGGAGATAGTGCCACGATCCTTTTCACGCTAGCGACCTTGGCAGGTACTGCACACATGACGACTGTGCTTGGATATCGTGCACTGCCGCCTGGAATATAGCATCCAACGCTTGTAACCGGCTTGACCATACGATCTATCCTGACACCGTCGGGTGATGACACCACCATTCCTTTTAGCCGCTTAAGGATTGCTAGCTCGCTCTTGACAAGCCTCTGTTTCATCGATTTGACTGCCGTAATCTCATCCTTTGTGACCTGCGCATATGCTTGCTTCATCTCTTGTTCGCTAACTCGCAGCGAATCAAGCCGTACGCCGTCAAATTTTGACGTGTAATTAAGAACTGCATGGTCGCCGTGCTCTTCGACATCTCTCACTATTGCCTTTGCGTAATCCAAGAACGAGTCTTGGATTGTGGTTGCCTTGCGAAGCTGTGCAGCTTCACTAGCTGGGTCGGTGACATAGATTATATTCATCAGGAATATCCGTCCAAGTTTATTTCGTCAAGTGGCAGTATTTGCCTTGGCTCTAATACAACCAAGCCCTGCGCCAGCTTTCTCAGCTTTGGCACTATCATAATAAATTCATTCTTGTCAATGACGGTGTTGACGCCGTACCAGCCTTCCTCAGAAAGCGGGCTGACAGTGGGTCTTTTAAGCGCAGGCAATTCCTTTAACAGTCTTTCCAACTTTTCCTTTTTGACATTAACAAATATGTGTAGCTTTTTCCGCCCCTCTACGACACCCCTTAGGAGTGCGATCATGTCGGCTATTTTTTCTCGCTTGGCCGGATCCTTGAGAGACTTTCTATTTGCCATCAGCACTGCTGTAGATTCGGCTACAGTATCTATTATTTTGAGTTTGTTCTGGGCAAGTGTGGTGCCAGTCTCAGTGATATCGAAAATTGCGTCTACATCCTCTGGTGGCTTGGCCTCTGTAGCGCCAAATGAGAGAAAGATCTCGACCTTTTTGTTTTCACCTAGCCTCATCCAGGGGGTAATTATTATAGGATCGGCATTGCCATAGTACTTCTTGTACGCAGCGTTTGCCTTGATATGAGCAGAAGTCGTAGTGAGGTACTCTGAAGATATTCTCAACGTCTTGTTATTCTTGGCAAAGTCGGCTATTAGATCGCTTAGGTTATTGAATGAAAAGCTGGTTGGAGTTGCGATCACTTGTTTGACGCGTCCAATCTCAAGGTCTAGCAGGACTTCAACATCTGCCTTTGCCTCAAGTATCCAATCCCTGCCAGTGATGCCCACATCATAAAAACCTTCCTGAACATATGTTGGGATCTCTTGCGGCCTGAGGATCTTGACATCAATATCAGGGTCACCCAATTTCACTCGGTAGGTGCGCCCCCGGCCACTCACATGCTGCCACGCCTGCTCTAGCAGATTGAATGTGACTTCCTCAATGCTCCCTTTTGGGATGGCAAATTTTACAGTAGGCATTATATGATGCGACAGTTTGAGAAAGGTGCTTTTACTGGATATATATCTACTTACTAAACTTCCGTGCATGCAGCTTCATGTGGCCAGCTTGAATACCCTCGGAGGATAGTGCCCTTATTGCAGCCAGATTCTGCGCAAGGCCGACAGCAGCCATCACCATTGCCAAATCCTT
>JBKPEN010000076.1:0-6170 GCA_046728425.1 Thermoproteota archaeon | reverse complement strand
TCACTGTACACAGGATTTCGACGCCAGGTATCCGGCAGCCAATCGCAGGAAATCAAGACAAAAAGCCAGAGAATGATAGGAGCCCTATAAAATGGGGTAAGAGCTGGCCATAAGGATCACCTGGAGTTTCTTTACAAGATATAACAGTTGTCACAAAGGCTTCCTAAAACACTATGGTGTAAGTTTTTTGGCTTTTACAAAGCAAAGTTTGCATATATTTCTCTTCCCTCTCTCCCTCTCTTTTCTGAAGAGCTTGAGATGAAGGCGTGAACGGAGTTTGACAGTTGAAGGCTAGATTATAGCCGAGAAAAATTTTCAGCTCTGTACGCTTGGAGGTGGTAAATAGCAAAAAATTAGACTGAATCCGTGCTTGAACCAAAGAGGGTAGTGGTACTTGCTATGCAGAACTCGCCACGCTTGGAAATCAAGTCCTCTTCCTTCAAGGTTGGTGATGTGTGGTTCAAGTACATGCTACCGTGGGTAGTGAGCTGAGATCAATATAGTGCCAGCACCTTCACTGACTATTCGTCGTCATTCTCTTCTGTAGAAGAGGATAATGATGACGCAGCAGGCAGATCCGATTCGACATCCATTGGTTGTAGCTCCTCCAATTCAAAACGATATATTGCCTTCATGTCAAGGCCAAACTTTGTCTTAAGTAGCTCGACTACTTTGGCGCTCAAGCTAGCCATGAATACTTTGATTTTGTATTCATATACAAAGCCCTTCATAAAATCCGACATCTTCATTGATTTGGGCACATCTAGACCCTCAACGATTGTTCTGCCATCAGGCATCTGCTCGTAGACCTGGATATCGACCTTGTAATCACTTTCATAAATATCAAGGAAGTAGCCGGTTCTTGTTATTACTTCGGGCTGGCCAAACTGGGCAGATCTTATCTCGTCTTCTGCCCATTTGGGAAGTCCCTCTTCCTGAGAACTATCTTCGCTCTTTGTCACCTTTGTCCTTCCCATAATGGTAGTCTAGCGTATATCATTACATTTAATAGCTTTTCCAACCCTATTGCGTGGGCAGCTAAGCATGTCTACAAAATATAACCAGATGGTTATTGAATTATGACGTTTCTATTTAACCCTATTATCGCTGGCTAGTTGCTATGACAAGCTTCAGCAGCAACTGGATAAAGGACAATAAACCAACAATATCTGACACTATAAAGCAAAATGTCGGCCAAGCACAACCACTTAAACCGAGAATCGAGCTTGCCAAGAAGAAGATTCAGGCACAAAACCAAAAGCTGGAGACAATTCTGGAGAAACTACGGGGTAAAGAAAGATCTCTCTTCAACCAAACTGTTTATGCTCTTCAGAAACATGACATTCAGCAGGGCAAAATGATCTCAAATGAGATCGCCCAAGTGAGAAAGACAACCAAGATGATCTCACAACTCAAGATCTCGCTGGAACAGATACAGCTCAGATTGGAATCCACTATCGATCTTGGAGACGTTATGGTGGCAATCGGTCCTGCGATGGGCGCACTAACAAAAGTCAGGACAGGAATTGGAGGAGTAATGCCGGAAGTAGACAGAGAACTTGGAGAAATCAATGGCGTGTTCAGCGACATCATGATGAGCGCAGGGTCCCTGGGTCATACCTCATTCGCCTTCGACGCTGGTGGTGAAGAAGTGGACAGGATACTTGCAGAGGCAGGCGCAGTAGCAGAGCAAAGGATGACGGAGAGCTTCCCTGATGTCCCAATTGGATCCTACTCCAGTAGCAGCGGCGTGAGGACATCCGCAGGCGAGCATCCACAATAAGAAATCACCTATATCTCTTTTTTTCTTTTTTTCTTTGCATATTGATTCCTCTGAAATACCTCAAATCTTTATTTCTGGCAATAGTGAGTTTTGCCAACTTCACCGCATATCCCACGTGAATAGCCTCAAATTGCTTTTGGCTTTCAGACTGTATTTGTGATGCTTTCGCTGTATATTCCTTGTAACCTTGTCCGAGGTTTATTATATGTGCCTTCTTTCGCTACTAATTGAATCTTAAAGCGCCAAACTGTCCTTTTCCAGCCGCAATGAAATTTTCGTTTAAAAAGAGAGATGGAAAAATGCTATCTAGATTCGTCAATCTTTCTTGTCTGTTTTTACTTTTTTAGATATCTGTCACACCCGAAAGATATCAGCAGTCTATGATGCTGCTGGCTGTGGTGCTGCTGCTGCGCCCGGTACTTCAATATGGACCATTATCTGGTGTTCCTCTTCCGCCTTCACTATGTAGCCTGGAATGTTCACCTTGCGGTTGCCTATAGAGACATGACCATGGCTCACTATCTGCCTTGCTTGGTAGGGTGAAGTAGTGCCGGTCTTTTTCATGACCACTGTCTGAAGACGTCGCTCTAGTAGGTCTTCGATTTTTAGGTTCAATATATCATCAAGCGTCGCGCCCTCTCTTGCTAGACCAAGCCTGCTCAAAAAGTTCAGCAGTCGCTTTTCCTTTTCTGCCCTCAGTTCAGTTGAAAGTGCCAAAAGAGCTCGGGCTTGGTTCCTGATTCTTGCGACCTCTGTTTCGGCCTTCCAAAGCTCGCGCTTGTTCCTAAGGCCATAAGAGCCCATGATATAAAGCTCGGCGTTCAGTTGGTCCGTGGTCCAGATCATTCTAGGCCTACGGAAGGTTTTCTTTGCCTTACGAGGATCTCCCAATTAGCACCACCCTCTATTTTTTAGCTGGCTCCTTTGATGGTGGGGCTGTATTGGTTGTACTATCAGCAGTGCCCCCGGCAGGAGGAGCAGCAGCAGCTGCTGATGGAGCCGCCGGCGCTGCTCCAGGCATCATCTTGACTTTCTTGACTCCTACCGCCCCTCCTCTTCTTCCTGTGGTTCTTGTACATTGGCCTCTAACTCTTAGCCCAAACATATGTCTATATCCACGCCAACTCATTACAAGCTTTTCGCGCTCAATATCATTAGAAGCAGCAAAATCAAGATCCGAAGTTATCATGTGATTGTTCGAGCCGTCATCCATATTCTTCCTCCGGTTAAGGTACCATTGCGGGATCCCTGCCTTAGCAGGGTTGGAAATTGCCTGCTCGATCTCGTGGATATCATTTTCAGTCAAAAAACCAACACGCATGTTAGGATTAATATTGAGCGACTGAATTAACACTTGAGCAAAATTATAGCCTACGCCTTTAATTTCACTAAGAGCAACTATCAACTTCTTGCCGCCCTCAATGTCCTTTCCGGCGATTCTGAGGATATGTTTATACTCGGATGCAGACAAACCAAAATCACGAAACAATATTCCGCAATAAAAACCATGCTGGATGCAATAGACCAGAAACTTTGAGATATTTACAATGCTGCATTTGGTGGAGTCTTTTAGATCTTCGATATGAATTCTAGCCATCAAAAATCCTCAATTGGGTTCTAACAATCTTTAAATTTGTGTCGACTAAGAAACCTCCATCTTCAATATGAGCTCCAGAATACAGGAAATGGTTCACCGCTCTTATGCTTCAAAACCAAAGTATAGTGAAATAATGTCGGGCCTCCCAGAGGATTACAAGCAAATTAGGACGCTAGGAGATTTACTCAATATATGCTACAGATATGTAGGTGTTCAAGAGCAGATGCGAAACAACTTGATTGCAAAGCTGAAAAAACGGGAACATCCATTACCCGGCATCATAGGCTACGACGACGATGTTGTTCCTGCCATCAATAGAGCAATCCTGTCAGGCCATGATATACTACTTGTTGGCCAGATAGGGCAAGCTAAGACCAAGATTGCAGAAGCGATAGCGCAGAATCTCCTCTCTCCAATCCCTATAGTAAGGGGTACAATAACGAGCGATATTCCTATATTAATTCCAGAAGATGAATTAATCGCACTCTTGACCGATACTGAGATCTCTAGAACGAAACCAGAATTCATGATGTCACCAGAATGCGAGGATATCATTCAAGCAAACAAGCTTGAGACAAAGATCGACTGGATAAGCGGCGCAGACAGGTACAAGTATATACTTTCAACACCAGATATTTCAGTCAAGGATCTGGTTGGGCAGATTGATGCAATCAAGATAGCCAAAAAAGGAGTCGAGCTTTACAATATCGAATCCTATTCTGCAGGTCAGCTATTGCAGGCAAGGCACGGCATATTGTGCATTGACGAATTACCAGTACTCGATCCACGCAAGCAGGTGTCTCTGCTCAGTGTTCTCCAAGAGGGCAAGTTTACTACAGGGGCATATCCGATCGTGTTTAAACCTGATGTCAGAATAATTGCAACTGCAAACCCTATCGACTATACCCACTCAGGCAAGATAATTGAGCCGTTATTTGACAGGTTGAGAAGCCACATTGACACCCACTATCCCCAGACAGTAGAAGACGAGATGCTGATCATTGTTCAGGAAGCAAAGATTGCAGATTCCAAGAACGTTATATTGCCTGTATTTATGATAAAGACGATAGCTAAAATAACACAGATGACTCGCGCGCATCACGATGTGAACCATGATAAGGGAGTTAGCGTTAGAATGTCGGTGCATTCTATGGAGATGGTGGTAGGAGAAGCAGAACGTACACGCTCCGTTATATATGGTATCAAGGCAATTCCGCGCTTTTGCGACATTCACTGCGTCCATCAGTCATCTAAATTTGAGCTTGCAGAACTGGAAGACACTCGCCAGAACAGAAAGAATGTACTTGATTCTATAATAGAAAGCGCGCTGAAGGAAGTGTCACTTGAATATATTCAAAAGCTGGCACCAGAACAGTTGACAAAAATCAAGAATGATTTTGCAAAGAACAAGTCATTCCAGGTTTCGCAAACAATAGTTGGTAGTGGTAGCAGCGATACCCAGAGGATCGACTCCGATTATGAGTCACAGCTCTCTAAGTTCCCTGCACTCAAACAGGCGGTGAAGGAAACAATTGCTAGAGTGGAAGAAGAGCAAAAACACCTTATCGAGCAAGCGCTGCAGCTTGGAATAAATACAGACAATATCTCACTGGGTAAGGACTTGAACGGGGAGTTCACGGCATCTATGACTGAGGTGATACTTGAAGGCCTACGGCACACTCAACCTCCACTCTTGGATAAAAGGGATAACAACATCTATGATCTCGCATAATGCTATATCCGGCAGCAAGAAATTCATATACTTTCCACTCGATAAAGAGGGTCAGGAGCAAAGGGAGGACGGCCAAGGTCAGCATGAGCTCCCCCGCAATGTGCTAGACAAACTGCTCAAAACAATAGGAAGAGAGGCATTAAAGGAAAAGACGCCTAGCCTACAGGAGCTTGAGCAGACCCTCCAGGGTGTGATGTCCTCACTTTCAAACCAACAGGAACTTGGACAACAACAGCAGAGGTCGGGATCACTGGGCGATTCAAAGGATGAAAACGAGGACGATAGTGGCATGCCCTTCGTTGCATATCTCATGCAAAAGGGCTATCTAAAGGATTCTACAAAGTGGCTTAGCACTAAGGGCTTTACCGCAATAGGTGGCAAGATACTTAGTGATGTAATGAAGGCCCTCAAGGCTGGAGAATACGGCATGCACGAATCACAGAACTTTGGATCGGGATCACTTGTGCTGGACACCACTAAAAAGTATGAGCCTGGTGATGACATCCGGTTGCTTAATGTTGCAAAGTCGCTGTTAAATACAATCCAGCGCACGGCAAAGGATGGCGGCACTCTAAAGCTGCCGCTCCAAATTGATGTGGATGACTTTGAAGAATACGAAACAATGCAGGATGTCCGTGTCGCAGTAGTGTACTGTATCGACCTCAGCTCCACTATGCGGTATTCATCAATGTATGGAGACATGAGCAGAATTGAGGCCGCGAAGCGTGCACTTTGGAGCCTATATTTGTTGAACCGTAATTTCTTTCCCTCAGACTCAATCTATATTGTAGGGTTTGGTGCCCTTGCATCTAAGGTGGCGCCGCATGACATACCTTTTCTAAAGACCTTTGAGCCCGGCTCTGACTTTTTGCACTATACCAACTACCAGGCCGCATTCAGGCTGGCAAACAAGATATTGCAAAAGGACGGCGCCATTAACAAGCGCCTAGTACTTGTGACGGATGGTCACCCTAGCGCGTGCTTTATAGACAACAAAAGCGAGCAGGACAAAATAGTATCACAGAGACCCTATTCCCATTTTTACACACCAGACCGGG
>JBKPEN010000062.1:0-6105 GCA_046728425.1 Thermoproteota archaeon | reverse complement strand
CCAAGCCATGCCACTGGATGATATTTGTTTGGTGGATCGCCAATAATCCAATCAATGGCAATGCCGCCTGCAAGCGCTCCAAGTAGATACAACATCTAAAGTCCCACAACCTTTGACACCCTTTCCATGTCGATGTTCTCTTTTATTGCCTTTGCAACAAGGTCTATTTGCCAGTTCCAGGATTCCCGGGGAACCTCTGCCTTGCCTGCCACGCTGCCAACGAGGGAATCCTCTTCAGGCAGGTTGAACTCTATCTTTGGAATTGTACCAAGGATTCTTTTCTTTGTCATCTTTTGAACTTCCTTGATGGCTGGTGCTATTAGCGTGATGTCACCTCTGAACTTGTTTATTAGAAAACCTTTAACCAACACCCTGTGGGCGGGTCTTAACAGCTGCGCTGTGCCTACAATACTTGCAAAACAACCACCTCGTTCGATATCGGCTACGATTATTACAGGCGCTCCGACCTCTTGTGCAAGCAGCATATTAGCAATATCGTATTTTGCGATGTTGATCTCCGAGGGCGAGCCGGCACCTTCAATGACTATAACGTCGTTTTCACTCCTTAGACTGTCAAGGGCTTTTAATACCATAGTAAAGCCCTGCTGAATCACAAACTTCTCGTAGTATTCTTTTGCGTACATCTCAGAGTAGAAGCGGCCATTCAGGAATACTGTGCTTCTATACTCGCCAAGCGGCTTGAGTAGAATGGGATTCATTTTTGGGTCAGGCTCTTTTCTTGCTGCAACTGCCTGTATTGCCTGGACCAGCGCCATCTTGGATCCACCTGATGTAGTGAAAAAGTTAGAGGACATGTTCTGTGCTTTAAATGGAGCTACATTGTAGCCCTGATCTGAAAAAAGTCTGCATAGCCCTATCGCAATTGTGCTCTTGCCTGCACCAGACGTGGTGCCCTGTATCATAATAAGCTTGGCCTGCTTAGTCATTACAATCAAAATCCCCCAACGCTTTTAACAATAGCATGTTTTCCCTATGCATCTTGATTGCTAATCTGATATATTGAGTGCCCATGCCAGTAAATGTGCTGCAGTCTCTTACAAGTACACCAGTTTTCTTTAGTAATTTATCTCTAAATTGTGTAGAATTTCTGCCTTGCAGGTGGACAAGAAAATAGTTTGAGTCGGATCTTAACGGGCGAAATGATTTTAATTTGTCAATATTGTCATGCAAAAACTTTCGTTCTCTCTTGATAAGCGCTCTTGCTTTTGATAGATATCTTCTTCTTTCTAGCAGGGCAGCCACTCCTGCAACCTGTGCAATACTGTTTACATTCCAGGCGATCTTATTTGCTGACAATTTCTTTGCAAGAGTTGGATTGCATACACCGTAACCGACTCGTAGACCTGCGAGTCCAAATGACTTGGTCAGTGATCTCAGGATCACAAGGTTATCAAATTCTGATATCCGCTCAATCATCGTATTAGCATTGGGATTGTCTGCTAACTCAATGAAGCATTCATCAAGAAGGATTCTTGTCGAGCTATCTACACTTTTGATTATTTTCATTATCTGCTTAGTGGCAAGGATGCCTGTAGGATTATTTGGATTGCAAAGAAATATTGCATCAGCTCCCCTTGCTTTTTCAATTGCCTCATAGGCGTCAAGCTCCAAATTATTTAGCGGTACAAATGTCACTTCTGCTCCAGCTTTCTGTGATGCAAGCTCATATTCACAAAAAGTTGGTGCCGGGATAACTACGCGCCCTTTTACAAAGGTCGCCTGTACAAACCAATAGATAACTTCTATTGCGCCATTTCCCACGCTAATCCATTCCTTGCCAATTCCCAGGTAGCGCGATAGACTTTTCTTCAACTGCCTGCACTCCGGATCAGGATAGTTACACGCAAGGGAGTCGGCGTTCATCTTGATAGCCGCTATTGCCTTTCTGGGAGGACCAAGAGGATTGATGCTTGAGCTGTAATCGAGTCGTACAAGACGAGGGTTTACGGAATAAACGCCACCGTGGGAGCAAGATCTCATTCCTTTTCCGATAATAACCTCTTCTCCCATTCTTTTCAGGAACCATTGCCACAAGCTATATTTAGAATGTTTGTACATCCTTTTCATTAATTTGGTCATAAAAACCTGCTAATTGAAAAAGTCCTAACGTCCTTGTTATATATTCATGTAACACGATTTGGAATATAAGATGGGGTTTTCCATTATCTAGCCGTGTTTGCTGTTCGCTTTTTACTAACTTTAAATTATTAACAAAAAACTTCTACTCTAGAACAAAAAATGAATAAAGCTATTTGAATGTGCGAATAATGCACGAATAACTGTGTCTCAGCTCAACTAACTATTCTTACTCTTTTGAAGTTTTAGCCTAGACTACGGTATCATACATAACATCGAACTTTCTGTTTACCAGTGTGCGCTTTTTATCTATAAGATATTCGTCTATTGTATCTAGGGCAGTACGGATATAATCATCGGTTATCAATGAGGGCATCCTCAACCTATTTGTTTTTGGCAATAACGAATTTATTTTTTGCAAGAGCTCAAACTGCTTGTCTACATCTATTTCGTGACGGCACTGTCGAATTAATGAAGATAAGAGACGAGGATGAGTAGTAGAAGGATGACTAGCCATACTAGAAGCAATGACTTATACTCAACATTAGATATAAGGATAGAGAAAGTTTATCCTGTAGACTCTGTTCGTTACAAAAATTTAGAAATTACTTTGAAGTAATCTTTTAAGCATTATGTTTCATCCATTCTCTTTCCTCCAAATAATCAATAAGTTTTACCATTTCCTCTATTCTTGCTTGACCGCCAATCTGACCTTTGCATACTTCATAATGTCTTAACAGTTCTCTCTCTTCTTCTTCAGATATGCTGTTTTTCTCTTGTATGGTTTGGAAAAATGTGTCCTCCTTCGCAGTGTGATCAGAGACAAAGACTGCATATGATTTCAAAAATCTTGCAACAGGTTCTTTGTTTCTATTGTTCCATTTCAATCTAGTACTAACACCTTTGCTGTTGCTACTATCATCATGCCTTATGAGCTCATCTAATTCACGTCTAAGCATATTTGCTATCCTTCTTCCAAGCTCATGTTCGATTAGAAATTTTCGTATATCTTCTGAAAAACTATCTTTGCTTCGTGTAACCGGAAAATATGCTTTCTCTTCCTTTCCATGATGAAAGGCATCTATAAACTCCTCTATGATAACAGAGATTATTTGAATATCTTCTATGGGTATATCATCATTTGCATATAATCTATCAGAGCATATTTGTGCAATGTTTCCTATTCTCCTTACAGTTAGGTGTTCTTGCATCAGACTGTCGGTAGAAGAAGAGTCCATGACAAATCCTCTAAAGCTTAAGTCTATTTCAATTTTGATGCAAAAAAAGGGCCTCTACTTATGATTGTATATGATTGCAAGATATGATAATAATACATAATGGACAGTCTTCAAGGTGAGTTCCTGAAACTGGAATCTTTACAGATTGTTATCAGCTAATGGAAGGCTAAAACTAAATGTAGACCCCTTTCCATCAGAATTATTCTCAGCCCAAATCTTACCGCCATGAGCTTCGATGATATTTTGGGAGACAAATAGTCCCAATCCAGTACCTGTCTGGGATTTGGTCGCAAACTTTGAAAACAACTTTGGCATTATTTCAGGATCTATGCCAGAACCCGTGTCTTTTATGCTGACAATAATTTCATTTTTTTCTTCTTCCTTTTTGGTTGTCACTGTTATTGTACCCTTCAATGTGAATTTAATAGCATTATTCATTAGATTGGAGATGACCTGCATCACTCTCCCTTTGTCTGCTTCTACTAAAAAGTCATCTTTGGGCGTAAAAATTATTCTGACATTATCTTTTTTCTTAATATCCTGGCTTTCATACCCCTCAAGAATGTTCAAAATTATTCTGTTTAGATTGAATCTTTCCTTTCGCAGGGTCATGGATTGATTTTCAATTCGTGTGACATCTAAAATATTTTCTATTAACGTGGTTAATCTTTTTGCATTTCTTACTACAACTTCTAATAATTCCTTTTGGGCGTCATCTTTTGATTGGGAAAGAATTGCCTCAGTTAATCCAAGTATAGGTTGAATAGGCGTTCTCAGCTCATGAGCTGCAATATTTATAAAGTCTTTCTGCATTTTGTCATGAACTTTCAGCTGTTCATATAACTCAGTTTGTATCCATAAATTCTCAAATATGGAAACATAAGATAAAACGCCTGGTTTGCTGTTAGAATAAATTGCCAGCCCTATAGCTTCATAGAATGTTGATTTGGAATCATCTCTTACCTCAATTACCAAAGAAGCCTTTCTATCAGCTATCAAAATTGTAGCTTTTGTGTCTGATAGTTGCTGCAAATATCTGATATTGAGTGAGCCAATGGGATTGTCTTGTTGTTGATGTAATGGGTTCGATTCTTCTATTGCAAAATGATGAGGATGATGACTCAAATTTACCTGAGGCATCAATATTCTGACTTGAATATCACGACTTTTTGTGGTCTCTGCTAAATATTTTATTATTCCCATCTTTTCTTGACGAATAAATGCATTTGCAGTTGGAAGTATCAGTAGTATTTCTTTTTCAGCTGATTTCACAGTATCCCAGTATAGCTCCTCTGTCCTGTCAGGGTTTTGAATAACTTCAATATTAGATTCAACTCCTTCTTCTTCTAACTGTTTAATTCTGTATTGACCATCAATTCCATTCCTCCATATCTCTTCGAAAAGAGAAGTGAAGTGTCTAATATAGAGAGGTTCATTGCTAATGAGTAGACTCTGTACTCTCCTACCTCCCTCCATTTTTTCTATTGTTACTGCTATTTCTTTATCTGAAACGCCAAAACTCATTGGTGGCAAATTTTTGATATGTCTTATCTGAATACCATGTTCAAGATATAACTTAGATATGTACAAATTGTCATTATCTATGTTAGTAATATACCTAATACCTTTATGCTCTCCTCTTTTTTGTTTGTCTAATAATTTCTTCTTTATATCAAAGAAATACTTGTGGCTGTATTGTAGCCCACCGGAAGTCAAACAAGTGTCTAGCTTATTTGAGCTAGCATTAAGGCGGCCAATTTCTCTAATGACTTCATCAGGATTCTCTATTATCCTTGTTTCATAACGCGTCACTCCTTCTTCAATTTCTTTGATTTTCTGTTCAGCCGAAATAGCAGATCTCCAAAGAGTATCAAAGATATATTGTCCTTGTTCTACAACTTCCTTCACATTGCTATAGATAACCTCCGTCAGAGGCTTTGATTCTTCTAAAACTGTAGTAGCCATATATTCTGATTCACTAACGGCCATACCGCCCCTAACCCCATCAAGATGGCGAAGCTCATCCACCATCTCCATGAGCTCTTTGCAGTATTGGATATTTTCTTTATTAATCTCGGTAAATGCTCTTATCTTTGCGCCTCTTCTTCTTATGTTAATGTATCCGTTTCTGTATTCTTCAATATCTACTACGATAGATGGAGCTCTGTGATCGAAGAAAATATCCATTCTTTTCTTCACGTTTCGCATAAATTGTACCCCTCTCCCTACAGCATTTTCAGCACCATACAGAATCTCAGAAGATCTCTGCGCTTTAATATCAGAATTTAGTAAGGAATCTGCAGGCTCAGCTGACTGTTTTGGCACAATTTGTCACTCATAAACATTAAGAAGTATATAAATAATGCCGTACAAATCGCCTGAGGCAATATATAGATAGAGTAAACTCTTCATTACAAGACACCAAGCAACATAGCTTTGTGCTAAGGGCTAGAGGGAGTATCAAATACGGCTGCATGATTTTTGCTACTCAGTGCAGTGGTTAGTCATAGAGTTATATAGAGAGAGCACTTGTAATTTAATTCTCTACCAGTTCTCATACATTGGCAATTGCTATAAGACAACAATTGCCAACCTTAAAGTATGCATATATAGTGAGTACAGATAGTAAGAAACATGTCTGCACCATCATCTTCATCATCTTCTTCTTTGGCCTCAAATTCTCATGTTCAACCCCTTCCAGACGAAGGAGACATTGTTGTTGCAAGTGTTAGAGACATCAAGGGTCATGGAGCGTACGTTACCTTAGACG
>JBKPEN010000104.1:0-2509 GCA_046728425.1 Thermoproteota archaeon | reverse complement strand
ATATTCAGCTTTAGCCATTGATATACGAAGACATCTGACTATATAAAATAGAATGAAGTCTTAGATAGGGGCAGAAATATTATTTATAAAATTTAATTAATTATCACACTAGAAGAATGGACTATAGCATTTAAGTAATTTATTTCTTATTGTCAGGACGAAATACGACATTGAAGTCTGTCGATACAAATGATTCGACAAAGCTACATCTTAATCAGCAGCATGCTATGCTTCTCCATCGCAGTGATAAAGAAGATGCAGCTACAAAATACGTTAATGAAGCATTAGGTAGAGGATACCTAACCATCTATCTTCCAATTAATGGAGATAATAATAATAACACATCACATACATCCAAAATAGCATTATCGGAGAGTATCGACTATGAAGAAAACGTGAATCGAGGCAATCTTTTAACTTTTGACACAAGAATATTTTACAATTATGTGTTAACTGGCAACCTCCAACCTTTTGAGGAATTAAAAGTGTTGATAGAAGAGGCAATAGAAGAAAAAAGAATTGCTTCCAAAAGAAATGAGCTGAAAGAAGAGGTAATTGTTGTAGTAATAGCTGGAGTTGCCGCTGAGCTGAATAGAAATGAAAAGTTTGACGAATGCATCAAGGTAGAGGAATGGTGGCAAAAAACCCATTCTGAATGGCTACACAAAGGCCTAAAGGTTGCTATTATATGTCCTCATCTCATTCCCAAATTATACAAAGATGAGTTTACGCATTATAGAGAAGCGATAGCCTCTCTCCACGAGATTGTAGTGGAGTCTGGCACTGAACAATGATAAAGGATGTTTAGCAGCCGTAGTGAAAAATTGAATTCTAAACTTCATTATCTTGATTAACGCGAGCGCAGCGAGCACACACTCCTCACAAATGATGTATGGATGGATTACTATTTGATATTTCTTGCTCCAATCAGCTCTTCTGCTGCCACCAATAATGGATAAAGCTATAAGCGACCAATATCTTATCTAGCCCTAAATGGAACCATTAAGTATTATAAAATATCCCGATCATGATAATATTTTTCATATATCCTATCAGAAATATTAAATGTAATAATTTATGAAACACTTGATGAAGCCTTCTTTCTTTGCGCCTCCTGCTGCTCCTACAGCAAAACAGATGCATGCGCTGCTATGTCGCTTCGCGAGGTGATGTATTATTATGGTTCTTAAGACTACATTGTCTCTTATCAACTACCTATGGTTACTGCTACTACCATATGGATCAGTACGAACTATCATGCCTTATCTCCCTCCTCCACACTAAAAGCCCCTTGAAGCTTTGCTACAAAAATAGGGAAGAGCAACATCCCATTGTATCTTTCATCCTGTAATCTGAAAGAAATGCTGAAAAGATTTATTTTTTCTTATTACAGAGAAAAGTGCAACAGAGGCCCTTACTTGCTTCACGATACATTAAGAGCCATAGGTTTACTGCATATATGTGTTCTTCATTCAGCTAGACGTTCTACTGGCTCTCCAGTGGGTAAGGGTGCATTCCTGTCTACCTTGTACTTGAACACTTCTTGGTAGTCCATTCCAAGAATAACATTTCTGCCAACGGCAATAATCTTTGACTTTGGCACATCAAAACGCCAATTGTAATGTCCCCATATTACTATTTTATCTCCAGCTTCAGTCATTACATGCCCTATGTGCTCTTCATCTTGTGTTCTGACACCTTTGTTAAAGAGCGACTTTGGATATTTTCCTTCATACGTCGCCAAATCTGCAGGTTCCGGTAGATCTTCAGTATGTACATGCTCTTTGTCAATAGGTAGTGGCTCCTCTCTGCTGACTTTGTAGTTCTTTACAATTTCATGGAATGGTAAGTCAATTAGAACATTGGCTGCGGCAAATCTAATCTTATCTTTTGGAATGTCATATCTATCATCGCCTTCACCAAAGACTACAATCTTGTCTGATGTTTCCCTCACAACATGTCCAACATGAGGAGAATCCAAGGATTTGACGCCTTTATTGAAATACTTGCCTGATACCATGATATCATCCTACAATTTGAATTCATTTTATTAAAAAGGATAATATGCAATGTTATTATAGATTTTTCTATTGAATGATTTTAATTATACCTCTTCATCAGAAGCGAAAGTTTGTTGTTATGTTCTTTTTCCGACCGACAAAAAATAATGAAGTGGTTGAACTGCACAACAAAGGATGAATGGTATGCGCTAGTAGCGAGCTACCGACCCCATTTCCAACTAAATGCTCTTCTCTCATACATTCTCTAAGTTGAGGTCAAATGTAACTACAGCATGAGTCATTTATTCCCCATATTCGCGCAATATTTAGAGAAAGAAAAACGCAATTGAGATGTTTCTGTGTGTTACATAAAATTCTTTAACAACTGTCAAAACTAAATCTGTGGGTTGCCTCTGTCACTTGTTTTTGCAGAGAATACTACCATTAGAATCGATATCTGTCAAAACAAGAGGACAAAGAGGTTGCGGTTAGTATCTGGTATAAATGGC
>JBKPEN010000185.1:0-13604 GCA_046728425.1 Thermoproteota archaeon | reverse complement strand
CTCTACCTCCTCTGGGCCCTCTGCAAATCTGAGCGCTAAAGACATTATCATGGTAGACGCTACGGTTATTTCAGGCATTTTGATACTCTTAACAATATCATCTTTTTCTCCCTTTGAGTTTCCAAATAGGTCAGTTTTTGTATCAGCAGCAGTTCCAATTGTAGGCCTTTTTGCAATTTCCTCTTTTTTTGCATTGGAGGATAAAATTTCATATGCGAGAAAATTTGCCAAAGCCGGGTTTGTAGCTATAGTAATCTTCATGATATTCATTGGAACCGTAAATATAGGCAATATTGTTGCTCCTGACATATGGAGTCAGAGCCCGATCGCAGAGAAGATTGTTTCAAACTCCACGGGCAGTAGCAACGATGCGGAAGGTTCAAAGCATTCTGGTACTACCATAGAAGAGTAAGAGGCAAGTATATTGCAATAATAGAGTCAGAAGAAAATTCATCGCTATGCTGAAGATAGTATTCTGCATCGCTTTTTTGTGTGTGGAACCACTCCTATCTTAGCAGGTTCTATCGATGGCGGTACATAGAACATATGTGTGTGTGAGATTGTATGATACGTTTTGAAGTCAGCTAACATAGAAACAAAAAAAGGGATTATTTTTGACATGGATGGAGTGTTGGTAGATGCAATGCCATTTCACTGTAAAGCCATTCAAAGAGCAGCAAAACAAGAGGTTAATATTGATGTAGAAGAGAGAGACGTGTATCTCCTCGAGGGAATGCCCGGGGAAGACATGGTCAAGGAGTTGCTTGTACATAAAAGGTACATCGGTAATATAGAGGAGCTGTCAAACGGTGACTCTGAGAAATTAGACTCTATAGCACACAGGATACACGAAACGAAAAAGAAAATTTTTCAACAGATTAACGCTTCAGCGCCAATTAGTGGTGCAAAAGAATTGGTGTCAAGTATACAGTGTAAAAAAGCATTAGTGTCTGGTGCAGCTAAGCAAGAGGTTGATTCAATCATTAACAAGTACTTTGGAAAAGATGCTTTTGACGTCGTAGTATCAGGTGAAGACCTAGAGGAAGGCAAGCCAAGTCCTGATCCCTTTCGAACTGCTCTAGTAAAGATGGGTTTAAGAGAGTCTGAGGCTATTGTTGTTGAAAATGCGCCTCTTGGAGTAAAGGCAGCAAATAACGCTCGGATAAGATGCATTGTTACCCTCAACAATACGCCTCTAAAGATCTCAGATTTTGAAGGTTTGATTGCATATGAGTCAATATTTCCAAACACAAGCTCAGCCATCTCGTTCTTGAAAGAATACTGTCGGAGAATGCATAACGATTGATTCTGAGCATGCTGCGATTCAACCCAATTGTCATGTCGATGCTTTAGATTTGCAAGTCACCTGTTTATTATCCTGTAAATTGAGATTAGCTTATGCCATAATAATATTTTCAAAACTAACTAGCATGGGAAATTGAAGGAAAATGATCATTTTATTTGCAAGCTATGAACTTGTGCAAATATTCGCATACTAAAGCTGGTTTTTCTGTAAAGGGTGCATGACCTGTTTGTGGTATTATGATTGCCGTGGAATCCTTTATTGCTTCTCTGAAAATTTGTGAATGCTGAGTGGGTATTACTTTGTCGTGCACCCCCCATATTATCAAAGTTGAAATCCCTCTTTCACCAATCTTATTTAGATTTTTTATCCCAATCTGCGTATTAGCGCTATTCCGCATAGAAGATTCAAAAGCGTATTTAGAATTAGGGTTGCTTATTCTATCAATAAATCCTTGCACTAAAACATCGCTGATTAGCAGTGGATTTGCCACCATTTGCTCAAATACTC
Source organism: Thermoproteota archaeon (assembly GCA_046728425.1). GTDB lineage: Archaea > Thermoproteota > Nitrososphaeria > Nitrososphaerales > Nitrososphaeraceae > Nitrososphaera. The sequence continues at coordinate 11,791 of JBKPEN010000185.1, read as the reverse complement.
TTCTTACCTTTTCCTTAGAGGGATTCATTGCGGCATCAAGATACTGCTGTAGTACAGGTGTTGGTTTCTGTAGATTACCTGAAGAATCTACCAAAACCAATTTGTCTATAAAATTGCTATCGTCGTCTGCGGCTATCTTTGATGCAATGTACCCTCCCAATGAGTGGCCAACTAGAGTTACTTTACTAGCCTTATTGTCACTTCGATCTTCTCTAGTTATTCTAATTTTGTCCATAAACTGTCTAATTATATCAGAAAATGCCTCTATAGTGTAGTTCATATCTGAAGGCTTATCGCTTCCACCAAAACCGGGCAGATCTATAGCTATGGTGTGAAAATACAATGATAATGCATCTGGAATGTCAAGCCATCTATCAGCGGAGGAACCAAGCCCATGAATAAATAGGACTTTTTTTCCTCTCTCCATGTCACCGTTATCCGATTCTAGGTATCTTACCTTTAATTCATTTTTATTATATTGCAGATTCAAAAATCGTTCCTGCATGCTAAAAAGCATTCATACATTCTGTTGGTCTCTTTTGTAAACCTTGCCTGTTATTTACTATTGCTGAGAGGTCGCTCACATTTATTGTGATTAAAATCTAAACCGATCGTTTTGTACAAATTTCCAACAGGTGTGGGATGGTAGCATCTTGCGCCTCTTTGATTCAGCTTGAATAATGTGTATATCCCTTCTTCTAAAAGATGTTTTAATTTTAAAAGCCTTGAACTATTTGCAGCATTCTTTTTTGTCTTTGTAGTGCTTCGTATTTTCGGCAAGGTATTCGTATGCAAAAAGAAGTAATTGAAAAAGTAGCCGCCCTTATAACTGCCGCTTTTGGTCTAGTCGCTGCTCTTGCATGGAACACAGCCATACAGGAAATATTCCGATTAATCTTTGGAGAACAGAGCGGGGTATGGGCTATGATTTTCTATGCAGTTGTGGTCACAATTATTGCAATAGTTGTAACCATATGGATAGGACGGGTTGCGGAAAAAGCAGGAGCTAAGAAGCCAGAGAGCAGCTAGATCTAACTGCTCGATTGTTTTAAGAGAAATGACCTTTGGCAGGGACTATTGCTCTTCCTTCTTTTTTATTCAGCATACCTATTAGCAGAACTGTTAGTGAGATAGTGAAAAACGTGCATCTCCTCAAACTTCCTTCCAAATAGCATACTTTTTAGGGGTATATTACACGCTGAATAGGACGGGCTGACAGTGCATCCTTACATTGTGATATTTCCGGATCTCTTTATTTACGATATATTCACTAATAAGTGTGGCAATGTTCAAAGACCCTGTATGCAAAATGATGGTCGATGAGATGACTGCCAGGCATATATCTGAGGTTGCAGGCAAAAAAGTATACTTATGCTCGGCAGCTTGCAAGTCGCAGTTTGATGCTAACCCAAAGAAATACGGCTACTAAAAGCACAAACTGCAATCAAAAAATAAGCACAAGAACAAAATTGTCATCTGCTGCAAATTAATACAAAAATATGCAGACACTGTCTGAAGGTCATTGAAGAATTTTTCTTTGCTTTATTATATTATTTCAGCCCAATAACTTTCAGAATACTTATCTTCGCTTCTGTCATCGTCAGTGGACAAATCTTTCACATAGGCTTTATTACCACCATCTCTAGCGTGGACCGAACTATTTGTATTTGCCATAATTATTGCAAAAGATGTCTTGTCATTATGCTCAAGTTTGTCCAGCCGCTTGTGCATTTCAATCGCAACAACGTCCTTTGGCACTCCTCTGTGGCTCATCTGTTCATGCGCTTCAAACATTAGCTCCATGGCTTGTTTTTCTGAAATCTTTCCTTCCTCGTATGAGTAAGATATCCGTCTGCATATGACATTTGCCTGGGTGTAAATTTGCAAGTGATGACATGTGGTGTTCTTTTTGACTAAATTCTTGAGGATAGCACGCTTTTTGGGATCCATCGCACGCTTTTCAAAATGTTTCTGTTGGACACTATTATCATGTTCCTCTTGTCCTTGCCTTGTGCTCATAGAAGATGCAGATGAGAATTTCTGTCTTTCAGACATATCTACGTCGTATTACAGATTTTGGAGACGTATAATGTTTAGGATGATAAGGTAAGACCACCATCTACGTACACAGTTGTTCCTGTCATGTAGCTTGCAGCATCAGATGCTAAAAATAGTGCTACCTTGGCTATTTCTTCTGGACTACCGATTCTGTGCAGAGGAATTCTCATCTCTTCCTCTTTCTTTTTTTGCTCATCCTGAAGTATCTCTTTGTTCATATCCGTAGCTATTGCCCCAGGAGCAATTCCATTGACCCTAATTCCTTTATCTGCTACCTCGAGTGCAACAGTCTTCGTAAGCATTTCCATGCCTCCCTTTGATGCAGAGTATGGGGCTGACTGGGGTTGCGGAATGGATTCATGTACTGACGAGATATTTATAATTGAGTAGGTCGTTCTTCTGCTCTTGCCATCCTTGCTCATCCTCTTTACTGCCTCCCGTATACACAAGAATGCTCCCTTTAGGTTTACATTAATCACATAATCCCATTCATCTGATGTAAGTTCATGTACGCTTTTCTGAGCACCTCCAATACCCGCATTATTGACAAGCACATCTATTCTGCCGAAAGTTTTGATTGTGTGTTCTATTAAAGATAAGCAAATGTCTTCCTTCGATATATCACCTGCTAAGTAAGTTACTCGTTCTTCATTTCCTCCAATAGTTTTTTTTAAATCGTTGGCTGCATCAGATAACTCCTTTTCGTCTCTTGCATTGAGAACTACGTTGTATCCTTCTTTCGCAAATTCGACTGCGATGGCCTTTCCTATTCCCTTGCTAGAACCAGTAACCACTGCAACCTTCTCTAATTTGTCATTACGTACATTTTCCCTTAGTGTCATGGATAACCACTGTTATTGAGTAATATTGTATTTCTATAGTTCTAGCCAGATATAGGGTCACTTGGCTTGCAACCGGTAAATCCAATCCCTTATGTTTTGACCTAAGTTTTGATCTGAGAGCTAGCTCATAAGCTATTGAATCAAAAGAGAGCTTTCATCATTTTATTAGTATAATAAAAGTACTAATCTAAGTTGTAGAGTCTTTTATTATCTGTTGTGCAACCAAAATTAAGGAGCAAACTCATATAGTGAAACAAGAGTACAATGATTATCGTCTAACTAATAGTAAGATGATAAAATCTTCCTTAATTGCTGCAGGACTAATTGTGATAGCCTTGTTAATGCTGACCCGGTATCAGTAACAGGTGAGAGTGTAGAAGCTTTATCTCGAATTGTCCGATTTGTGGAGAGCGGCTGATAACGTATGACCAAACAGGAAACCAAGCCTACAAATTTGGCTTTATACAAGACGATTATGAAGCGGTTCCCACCTTGATTTGCAGACATGCGACATTTACTTTACATTTAATACCTGAAGTCAATTATAAACCGACAATAATTTTCATCCTCGGCTAACTAGTGCCTGAATCTTCATTATATGTATCCATTAATTTTTCATGTCACAAATGTGCGATTGAAAGTCGCCCATGGCTACAGTGGTTATAATTTGACTACGATCCCGACTATGAGATTCAACAATTCATAAATATGATAATAATGCTACATAGCAATCAGCGGACAGAAGTTATGACGTTGTTAAAATTACTATAGTGTGTGCAATGGACTGTCTATCCATTTATTCAATATTTTAGACTACTACTATCAATTGCCTTTCTCTCTCTGCATTTAGGCCCCTCTTTTCTCTGCTAATGTGCCATTACGATAATGATTCTTTTCACTACTTTCAGATGTAGCCAATACACAATCAGCTAACTCCAACTCGCCTGCATTGTTGTACAATTCCAAGAGTCTCAACCCTTTCTCCGTGGTCCTATATCGTTGTTTGGCTGAATCATATGCAAATAAACCATTCCTAATCCCAAGCTCAAGATACACTCTGAGCTGGTGGGAGGACAAATATGACGAATACATGATTTTAGTCTTCGTTGCTTCGAACCTTGCAGCTTCTAGCATGCTCACTATGATATCCGTCCTACTCCTATAATTCACGGTAGAAAACATCATCTAACACAGTATTTTAGGATATTAGGTGAAATTTCTGACTAAAGTTATGCATTTTCTCTTCATTAAGCTTTGGTTGACTAAATTAGCTAACAGTTACTGAGACCGTATTGATAGATCCTGTTATATAACCGAAATATTTTGCGTTACGGAAAGAAGTTGTTATTTTCATGAGTATAGGGGTTCTCATTCTATCTGTCATAGCGCAATGCGCTTTCACTATTGCTATGTTGTAATCGGATATCTGCATCTCCATCTTTCCCTAAAGGAGATTGCTCACCGTGACTTGTTCGGATTGGTTCTCTATTGAATCTGATTGCGTTATTGGGTAGAAGGGGTTTTTGCAGCTGCTGTTCAGGTTAGGACGAAGAAGATAGAAAAGGCAAAACGAAAATAATTGCAACCGTAATCGCAAAAACAACCCTTATGCGTATCCACTAGCGCGCATATGTTCTATCTCTATGATCTCCCGCCATTTGTATAAGTTCTGAACCTTAAGTTACTTAATAGCTTGACGTGCATGTTTCAGATCATTACTACTAACTGTTCAAACAAATTTCATCAGAAGTTTAAACGAGTTCCGTAGGATTTGTGCCATTTTTTCTTTATGCATCCACTTTGCCTCCTACGATATTGACCGGAATAACTTTTGTCAATTGTAGATTGCAACTGTTCATGGAACAGATCGAAACTCACGTTTCAATAATTCCATATAACAAATCATATCTCAATAGTTCTGAAATAGCAGGTTGGTAAGAAGGATACCACTGGTTCTGCATTTGGCGTAGGAGATGGCTTAAGAGGGCATGACAAAATTTGAAAACAGAGTCATGTCTGGCCTCTGTTTTACCTCTTGAAAATCATTTAGATATTTTCGCTCTCGACTTAGTCGTAGGCCATTATGTATGACCGGAAATAATATTGCACGGAGTTTGTATAATAGTTTGAAGCAGCTCCATAAGATTCTACGTTTGATAGGTGTTAAAATAGACAGATTCTATGTAATTTAGAATCTGTATGGAGTTATATAATTTCTAAATACTCATAGAACCTGCGAATTAATAGAATGTCTGCTGCAAGAGATGATAAAAACTCCAATGAGAATAGCGACCATGCCGGAAGCGGAGAATATCCACCCGTGCCAGATGATGCAATAGTTAAGCCAGAGGACGAAAGGCCAGTAAAAATGCAGATGCGGCCAGAGGAGAGTCTGGAAGAGAGGGAAGCAGATATTGAATCGGCTGATACCGGCTCTGAGTATATGGATGGAGACGGTTCGCCTGACTGGGATCCCGCAGTGGGTCCAGGAGTATAGTGTAATATTTTTGATCACTTCTATGCTCTCAATTTAAAAAGTGACGTATTCCTGTCAACAGTTAAGACCAATAATTACACAGATTAGTTGAAGAGCTATGCCTATCTCGATTGACGAAGATACTGAAGTTATTACCTCTGATGGAAAGACGATTGGCAAGGTAAAAAGGATAGAGAACGACAGTTATTTCATAGTCTACAAAAAGGCACTGCTAAAAAATGAAGAGATCCGTGTTCCTGTAAGTGCAATCTTACCCAGAAAGGATGGCTCAGCGAACAGTGAACCTATCAGGCTCAACATGAGTGAAAAGACACTAAAGCACGGTTATGAGTTTTTAGAAGGCAAGCCGAACTCACAATTTATGCATGGAAGCAAAGAGTCAGAGCCAAAGCTTACGCTAGAAAAGCAAGTCGTACACTTCGAGCCTGTTGAGCCAGCAGAAGAGTCTAACAAGACAGGTATATCTTCTCCACCTGTGGCCAAACAACATCAGGCAGTTTCAAAACCGGGCGAGGAAGGCACTCCTTCTAGCTTCTATAGTTGTGACATGTGTGCTGCGAAGTTCGATAAGCCTGAGGACTTACAAAAGCATCGTAGCGAAAGCCATAAGGCACCTGTCAATATTTGATATGATAGATACTAAAAACCAATTACTTAAACAGTAAATATCCCAAAACCATGCTGATGATTTATCTTGATCCTTCTATCGATTTTCTAACCCAAAATTGGACTTTTATCCTCTTGGCAGATCGTCAAATCGTATTTTATATTACATCTTTCCCTTATACACTATGTTCTATATTAGTGCAGTTTTGAAGGAGTAATGAAAAATTAAATTTTATCTACTGCTTAAAGCAACCTTAATTTTCGCATAGATATATTTCAAGTGATCCTCTAGATCTAAATCTTTTTGCTACTGACAACGGAGTTATCAAGAGGGCCAACAGACTATGTAGCCAGCACAACTTCGCCAACCACTCACGCAAAGCATTGGAATCCTCCTAAATATTATGTACTTTTATACTATATAGTAGTAGACTGTTTAAAGTATGTCCAAGTCACAAAACGATAATGTCAAGTATAGGCCCCCAAAAGCCGGCGACATAGATGTTTCCAAGATTGACGACAAGGCAGGGACACACTCTACTTCAGATAGTGGCAGGCATATAGAGAGAGCACAGGAAAAACAAGTAGAAGTAACAGAAGGAATTGAGACAGGATCTTGGCAGATAAATGAAAAGGCGGAGATCTGACAAGAGGTGTCATCATCATCATCTTCAGCATCGGACCTTACGCCAAACGCAAACCAAAAGATTGTTCAATATCTTAATGATGCTTTAGCAATGGAAAACGCATCAGAAGAGAGAATACAAACAAGGCTCCAGGAAACTATAGTGGATGATACAAGGATACAACTGCAGGCCCATCTTGATGAAACTCGAAATCAAAAAGATAGACTAAAGCAAATCATTACAAGTCACGGCGGCGAACCTACAGATGCCAAAGCACAGTTGCCAACTCTCAAACCCAATACTATAGATCTAGTTAGAGACGATGACATGATGTCTTCTGCAACTGCTCAAGCCGCTGACAATAGAGGCTCGCCAGACTTTCGACGCAGTTCTTCGGTAAAATCAATAGTAAGCGAAACTGATAATGTACGACTAGCTGCCGAAAAAGAACTTCTTCAGACAGAGCGAGATGCGATTATAGAGAACGCAGAGACTGTAAAATATAAGATTCTATTGGAAATAGCTAATAGGGTAGGTGCCCTGGACGCTGTTCCAGTTATTGAGCAGAACCTGAAAGAAGAGATTCAAATGGCGAACTGGATAATTGCAAACACTCCAAATTTGCTAAGGAGGCTTTGGGCGCAAATTGAGGTCTCCGCTGGAGCAAGAAGCATTCCAGAGCCTTGATTTTTGTAAGAAAGTACAACAATCCTTCTCAAATAACCTCGGATTTTGTTATAAAGGTAAAATTTAGTGATATCATCAATTTTTGTTTCTTGAGCTCAAATGGTATTATTGTATCGACTGCGAAAGGTAGGATACTCAAATTCTAATAATGATTGAGACTATTTGCGCAATTTCACAATCGTAAGAAATGACAGTAAGGACTTGACAAACCAATCAATTGTTGGATGCAGCGATTATACCTCACATCCAAGACTAAAATGAGTATGGGGCAATGCTTTCCCACGGTCAACTATAAGAATACTTAACCTTGCTAACAAAGAATGACCTTACTGCATATGATGGGTTTAGGGGAGATTCAGTACGACCAATAAAGGATGAATTGATCAAAAGGCATTAACGTCAGCAAATTGACAGCGCCGATAACAACAAATATTAGCAAATGAAGAAAAATTAGCACACTGTAACAACTCCAAAGTGAGACTTTATGCGACGGATTATGCTTTTTCTGATCTTTTGGCGAGTTTTCCGCATCTCGATTTGAAGATACTCCTTCTGCATAAAGGGCTATTATAGGCTCACCGATCAAGCTCTTGTGCTTCATGAAGGCTTATACTCATTTAATTATCTTCAAGAATTGGGACCTGTGATTCGGGATGAGCGTTACAGTCTGGGCATTCCTCAAAACATAGTCTACCGTCACTTTCAACCGCTAATATCAATGCCGTTCCCTTACAGGTCTGGCAAACAAACATGCCCCTTAACTCACGCTATGATATTAGAGCATACCTAACATAAAGCTTTTTTGGTTTGAGTGGAGGAGTTATATGATAGTCTTATAAAACATATATAAGGTTCTATTTCCCTAGAAAACGAGCTTTATGCCTTTTATGCTAATGGCGCCGCTTCATGGGAGTGGGTAAGAGCTATTCGCTGAGAATAATTTGTACAGGTGGTGTACCGGGCTACCTTTTTTCCTTAAATATCTTAAGTTGCCCTGTCCCTTCTGGACTTATAACTAGCCGGTCTTTCATCCTCTTGAGATAATCTTCCAGATAATCTTGGGCTTCTTTGCGGGTCTCAAACTTGGCCTCGCCTCTGAATGAGCCATTCTTGTCTATAAGGCTCACCGCGCTCCATAATCCGTTTCTGCCAAGCCTCTTGACTACGAACATAGTATAATCTATGCTACTACATGCCGCGCATATTTAAGAGAACACTTTATGCTCTAATTGGCATTCCTGTCAAATGTCTTTTGCTGCTAGTCTGGCTCATTGCACCAACAGCTTAATTAAAAACTTCCAAAGCTTATAAACCGACTTGACAAATTCAGAAGCCAGATTCACGATAAACGTCAGGGAGGGAATGGTTGAACTTGAAGGTAAAGAGAGCTTTGTAGATAAGCATCTTGAGAAATTTGAAGAAATTTTCAAGATGGCTGTAAAGGAAGCGATAACCCACGGCGTAGAGCAGAGCCTCCAACTGAAAACTGAGTCTGCCCAAGCCGCACTTCCTGCGGAACTACATCAGCAACAGGAGACTTCTTCAGCTGTCATTGAACAATCATCCATTCCCCACTCTCAGAGGTCAAACAGCAGCACCACTGTAAAGCATTCTGCCAGGCCTGCAATAATAATACACCCAATACCTGTAGACCTTAAGGCTAATGAAAGCAAGATTGGCCTCCGTGAATTCTACGCAGAGAAAAAGCCAGCTAACCACTACGAAAAAACAACAGTATTTGTTTACTATCTGACAAAGTTCAATAACCAACAGGAAGTCAAGTTTGGCGAAATCTTGTCATGCTATGACGAAGTAAATGAAAAGAAGCCCAGTATCACTGACATTGTGAAGAACTCGATCAGATACAAGGGCTGGCTTGACCAAGGCTCTGAAAAGTATAGTGCATTACTTACTATCTCAGGAGAGAACTTTGTAAAATTTGATCTGCCCGCTCAAAACGGAAAAACAGAAAAACAGCAGCAGCAGAAACAAGAACATCTGACGCTCACTAATAACTAGGCACGCCACCAATCAAATCCTACGAAATCTACTTTTTTTTGTTTTACTTTTGGAATCGCTAAGATGAATTGCTTTTTTACAGTAGTTGCCAGCCTGCCAGCCAGAACTATGCCAGTTGCGGCAAGGTCATCTGTGGTCCTAAAGACCTGCACTAAATAGGGTGCATGGTCTATCCCAGGTCCCTGTTCATAGACTGCAAAGTCGCATCCGAATTTGATCCCCGGTGTAACAATATAGCCTTTTTCACGCAGGTCATGATAAACGAGGTAGTTAGCATCAAAGTCTGCGTACTGTTCTTTGCATATCCTCTTTATTTTGGCAAAAGGAACACCTTTGCCGTCAATATCAAACACTTGCAACTTATTCTTTTCGACAAGGTAACATCCTTCTATTAAGTCAAGCACCAATGGGGCGTCAAATTCTGAACCTTTCGGCTTTGGGATTCCAAGCGGTTTGCCATAATAGCCATTGCCAAAAAGTGACCTTGAGTGCGAAACGTCCCAGACTACTATCCGGTTTTCAACGAGCCTGCCGCTTATCATTTCTTTTACATGCTCAGAGCAAGAATTGTGAAGGAGTCAGATGCTTCCTGACATTTGTCCACCATGCCCTCGATGCCTTCAACTGCATCTTTAAGCAATAACAGGTCCTTAGTAGTTAAAATTTCGTTGAGCGCCTTGACGATAACGGCCCTGTGTTTTGTGTCAACTTGGCGCTCAAGAGTTTGAACATCTTGCGCAATGTCAATTGCGTTTGCAGGATTGATTGATAGCGCCCGGCCCATTTCATTTAACTTGAAAATAGTGTCTACAACCATACCCACGAGTTGGTTTAGGTCGCCATCAAATGAAGCCTTTTTAAAAGTAATCGGTTTTATATTTGCAAGCCTAAAGGCAACGCCGCTGATGTAGCCGGCAATATCGTCTATGATATATGCAGTTCTTAAGATATCTTCCCTGTTCGCCATTAGGCTGCCTATCTCTGCAACCTCACGAGTGATGTTCCTGCAGAGATTCTCGACTTCTTCCTCAGTCTTTGTCATACGTTCAAGATACTGGTGAATGTTCATCTCGTCGCCTTTGATGAGTGATGTTGTCATCGTTGATAAATCCCTCGAAGAGTTCAAGATTTTCGTGATTTCATCCTGCAAAACGGCGAGTGCCTTCCTTTTGGCCTGAACCTCTAGTTCCCCGCGGTACATAAAGCCAAAATACCCTCTCAGGCTAATAATTCTATCGCCGCTAAGCACATACGTATGGATATGGTCTGCAGTCGTGTTTAATCAACTGCAAAAAATCTTGTATGGAATCTACTGCTGCGCCGGCTAATACTGGGTCCTATAACACTAGCAGTAAGAATAGTAATACTTCTAGCTATCGAGTTTATTTCAAATTTTTGATATTAAGAAGATCTTCAAAATCCTCACATATCTGTGTAAAGAGAGTGAGAATTGAAGTGGATACAGAATCTCTAAACAAAAATCCTTGGCTTGCTGTACCATCAAATAGACAAGAAAAGGATGTGATGTTTTATGTCTCAATCAGGTTAGATGTAAATATAGAGTACAGAAGAAGGCCTTATTGGAGGCCTGAAAATGTTCTTCAAATTATCTAAGAGAAGTGACAAGATAAACGACGCCAAGCAAGATTACCGAAAAAATTTCAAAGTAGCGGTTGAGGATGATAATAATAATAATCTAGCTAAAGAGATAGTACAGCAAGACAACCAAAGGAACAAGAAAATTGATCTTCTATCGAAGCGACTAGAAGCGCCTGAGGAACTTGGGCTTGAGCATATCGGGGCGTGATTTCAAATTCTTAATCAAAGCTAGGATCTTTTCCCTATCTTCAGGTACTGTGCCACCTACCGAATAGACATTTGAAGCATGATTTGCTCGGAAGATCACTTGTCGACTGGGTCTGAAGTTAGCGATGAGCCTTTCAAGCTCATCCAAAACATCCAAATCATCGAGGGGCAAAAAGGGCTCACCAAATTTTTTCATAAATTCGTCGTATATGCCCTCCTCTAGGTAAAGCGTCAGTGCGCCGACGTAGTCAGGAGACGTTTCGCTGAGGATGCGAGAGGTGTCTGCGATATGCTGCCTCGTATATGTCTTGCCTCCCAGCCCAAGGATTATCATGCAGGACAGAATGTAACCGTGATGCTTGACCTTTTGGCATGCTTGAAGGATTGTTTGATAGGTTGCCCCTTTCGTAACCTTCTTGAGGACGATGTCATTTCCGCTTTCAACTCCCACGTACATCATATGAAGTCCTGCAGCTCGTATTTCTCTTAGCTCATCATCCTTCTTTTGGAGAATGTTCTTTGGCATAGCATAACATGAGATCCTTTCAAGTACTGGAAAACTTGCATAGAGGTACTTTAGAATCTTCACCATACTGTCCTTTTGAAGATTGAGCGCATCACCATCTGCCAGAAAGATCCTCCGGGTATCA
>JBKPEN010000245.1:0-7320 GCA_046728425.1 Thermoproteota archaeon | reverse complement strand
TCGTTAATCCAGTTAAGCGGGATGTCTATAAATTGGTTTTATCACGCCCCGCGCTTTGAGGCTCTGTCTCTAGCGGTGGCTGCATATCTTTGAATTTCATCCTCTTCAGCCTTTCGCATTGTCTTGGCCCTATTATCTATTATCGCCATCTTCAAGTGCCTGGTGCTTGTCTTTTCCTCACTAACCAAATATATTGACTCAATAGCAAGTGCAGCGCCTTCGTCAAGACCAATGTCCGGCTTGTAGTTCTTTTCCAGGAATTCAGTCACTTGATCACTTCCTGCGCCGATCGCAACGGCGTCATAGCCTATATATGTGCCACTCGGGTCTGTCAGATAAAGGGCAGAACCACTCTTGTCAACACCTGCGAGTATCAAAGCAACGCCGAAGGGTCTGACGCCTGCATACTGTGTGAATTGCTGAGCCATGTCCGCAAGGTTCTTAGCAACACCTTCAACATCGACGGGCTCATCGTATATTAGCCTGTTGCTCTGTGCAAAGAACCTTGCATGGTCTACCTGAGTGCGCGCGTCAGGAATGTAACCGGCCGCAGCCACGCCTATGTGGTCGTCAACCTGAAAGATCTTTTGGGTAACATTTGATATCTGTAGCTTTCTTGTTTTTTCCTCTACTGCAAGGATTACTCCATCGGTACTCTTAACGCCTATTGCAAGTGTTCCACGTCTGACGGTTTCAATCGCATATTCTACTTGGTATAGCCTTCCGTCTGGAGAAAATACTGTTATGGCTCGGTCATAGCCCGCTGCTGCTGGTAACAATTCGATCTAATTTTTTTGTAACGTTCCATTTAAGCCTAACTATGAGGGAACTCTCTAAAGCAAATGCAGTCTTGCATGATTTTAATAACGTATCATGGCAAAAACCGCAATGGTTCAGGACGAGGTGACGTTTTACGGCCACCCCAACATTCGATCGCTTCACGCCAAGACTATTGAAATAACGAAAGATGAGCACCTGACACCTAGAGGAGACTGCATAGTAGGGGTAAGAGCCAACAAGGCGTGCACTGATTTGGACGAATCGTTCAAGCGCAGGCTAAAATCGAACTCATCAATAGTCAGAATAGAAATAATGGTCGGAGATGAATCATTTCTCATATCGGGCATGGGTCACGAGCGCCTCAGTCTCTTAAATTCACGTGACATAGTGATACGTAAGACAAATTTTGTATGTCCGCGAACCTTGTCTATTCTGTGCAATAGGGCGTCTTCAGAATTGCCAAGGAGGCTGGTAAATATGCTTCAGGACCAAGAGACAACGGGTATATTCCGAATTACACTTGAATGATCTCATTTTTGGGCTCTTTTTTTCTTCCTCCGATCATAATTGCATATTCTTTACTTTCGAGTGTCCTAGCCAAAGCGTTGTTCAGTACCTCAAGGGCAATGTACTCCTTGTAATGGTCGCCCTTGCAAACACTGCAGGTATCCTTCTTCGCATTAATCTCTGTGATGAATTTTTCGTCCTCAAATATTTTCTTTAGAACTTTCAGCAGCCTTGAACTGGTGTCTTCAATGAGCTTGAATTGTTTTTCAAGGCTTGGGGCGTCATAACTGAACGCCCGCAAGGTTGGCATGTAATACTTTCTGACGGCACCTCTAACTTCTACCATCTTAGTGACTTCTATCAAGCCAGCATCCTTGAGGATGTCAAGGTGGTGCCTGATGGTGGTTGTAGCCTTTTTATGACCAGCCCGTCGGAGCATCCTGGAGATCTCTTCTGTAGTCATTTGCTTATGACTTAGGATCTCTAGGATTTTTATCCTGACACGATCATTTAGGGCATAAGCCGATTGATATCCTAGCGTAGTTACTCCTCTCATTCTGATCTTATTCTCAAAAAGTGTTCCAACCATTGTGACTACGAGAAAGGAGTCGGCAAGGTAGTAAAAGAGTATTATCAGTTCCTTTGGCTTTTGTTGTTAAATGTTTTAACTATCATGAGTTTATTATAATTGATATGCTATTAACGCCATCTTGATCCTAAAATTATGAATAAAGCAGTATTATTATCAAGCGTATAATTTCGTAGTCATCCAACAAATAATAATTGATACATTTGTGAAACCAAATGCTAAAGGGCCATGTTTGGAAAGACAAGCATTGTTTCAACAATGCGTACCCGCAGAATAAGGTAGAACGGTTCTAAAATAGACCTATAGCATGCGGCCACTTATTTGCTCATAGGCAAAGATGTAACGTCTGCTCAAGTCATTAACCACCGACGAGCTGATTTGAGTGGGTTCTGGTTTTTTGCCTTCCTTTGCAAGCTTCTCTATTTTGTCCTTAAAGCCAATTTTGATAAGCCAGTCACGCAACACTTGTTTGTCATAACTTTCCTGAATTTTGCCTGGTTGGTATGCAGACTTGAGCCATAGTCGGTACTCATCTGGTCCAAGTGAGTCTCCAAGCAGTATATTGCCTTGTTTGTCTAGCCCGAATTCGAACTTCACGTCTGCTAAGATAAATCCTGCCCTATCAGCGATCGCGCTCATTGTCTTGTAAAGAGATATCGAAGTCCTCTCAAGAAAATCATAATCCTTGTCAGACAAAATGCCTAAAGAGAGTACTCCGTGACGATTGATAGGCCTATCATGCTCCTCAGATTTGGTGCTAGGATCGAATATTGGCTCAGGGAGTTTTAATGCCAAAACTGGCCTGAAATCTGAAGGGAGCTCTTTTCCCACGTGTTCTTTGTACCGTTCAACAAGGCTGCCATAAAAGTAGCCTCTTACCACACATTCAAGAGATATCATTTGTAATTTTTTGACCTCCATTTTATCTGTGGCTACTACCTTCAACATATGATGAGGAGTGTCAAGACTATCAAACCAAAACTCTGCGAATTTGCATAGAACCTCGCCCTTCCTTGGTATCGGCGTTGCCATCTTAACATCAAAAGCAGAGATTCGATCCGAGAAATGGAAGAGAATATTCCCATTGTCAAGCTCATATATGTCCTTAACTTTTCCCCTACGCATCAATCTCATAATTGCATTGGCTAGATCTGAATGCAATAAAAAATTTGTCTATGATGATTGAAAGACATTTAACGGTGGTATAAATCATCTTATCAGGCCAGATATGGTGAACAGTGACCTTCTTGCTATAGACAGGCCCATATGTGTTGGTATCATAGGTGGAGGCCAGCTTGGAAAGATGATTGCCCATGAAGCGAGGCGGATGTCACTTAGAGTTATAGTATTGGATCCAACAGAAGAATGCCCGGCTTCAGGCATCGCTAATGAGCAAATAGTGGCTGATTTCAAAAATGAAGAGGCAATAATGCAATTAGCAGAAAAAAGCGATGTTGTAACCTATGAGATAGAGCTTGCAAATTCTAGGGCCCTAAAGGATCTAGAAGCAAGAACTTATCCGGTCAGGCCAGCACCGGAAACTTTACATATAATCCAAAATAAGTTTAGGCAAAAGTCATTCCTAAGACAGCATAAAATTGAGGTCGCAGATTTTGAACACGTTATGTCAAAGGACCACCTATACCAATTGTGCAATGAGTTTGGCTTTCCGGTCATGCTCAAAGCATGTGAGGACTCTTATGATGGCCGTGGCAATTTTCTAATAACCTCTCCTGAACAGGTAGGCAATGCCTTTAGATATTTTTCTGGAAATGACATGATGGTCGAAAGGTTTGTCCCTTTTACAAAAGAGATATCAATAATGGCCGCCCGTAACCCCAGCGGAGAGGTAGAGTCGTTTCCAGTTGCAGAAAATATCCACAAAGATGGCATCTTGGACACTACGATAGTGCCAGCAAGGATTAATGAAGAAGTCAAGTTAAAGGCAAAGAGGATGGCGGAGACTACTATGGAGGTATTAAAAGGGGCAGGAATATTTGGAATAGAAATGTTTGTTACAGATAAGCGGGATGTGTTGATAAATGAAATTGCCCCAAGGCCACATAACTCCGGGCACTATACTAATGAGGCCTGCTCGGTATCGCAATTTGAGCAGCACTTGAGGGCCGTACTTGACCTGCCATTGAGCAAGCCTGAATTACTTTGTCCAGCTGTCATGGTTAATATACTTGGAAATGAACATTCGACTGGGTCCTATGTGATCAAAGGCCTCAGACGGCTCTTAAGTGTCCCGGGTGTTAAACTTTATGTGTATGGCAAGAAAACTTCTAAACCTGGACGCAAGCTGGGTCATATTACTGCAACGGGGAGTACTGTAGAGGAAGCGCTTATGCGCGCTGCAAATGCTAGAACCAGATTTGAAGTAACTGCCAAGATGACCAAGGAAATACCGAAATGAGTGGCCCCCTGGTTGGTATCATAATGGGGAGCGATTCCGATCTTCCTGTAATGAAAGAAGCAAAAGAAATATTGGATTCATTTGGAGTAGCTAACGAAATTACAATCGTCTCTGCACACAGGACAACAAAAAGGATGGTTCATTACGCCACAACTGCCAAAAAACGAGGTATCGAAACAGTCATCGCGGGTGCTGGAGGAGCGGCTCATCTTCCAGGAATGGTAGCTTCACTAACCGCATTGCCCGTAATTGGCGTTCCTATCGGGACAAAGAGCCTTGAGGGGCTTGACTCACTTCTTTCGATTGCACAGATGCCTCCAGGAGTACCTGTCGCCACTGTAGCCATAAACGGAGCTAGAAATGCTGGCATACTTGCATGCCAAATCCTAGGAATAAAACATCCAAACATTGCAATGAGCATAGAAAGATACAAACGAAAGCTACAGAGCACCGTGCTCAGAAAAGCAAGAAAGCTTGAGAAATCAGGTGTCAAAGAGTACATGGCGAGGACAGCATAAATTTACTTGTGGTTGCATAGTTGTGCGAGCTTCGTAAAGGACAAAAAAATACTCATTTTACTCATGCCAAATTGGACAAAGAAGAACATGACCTAGAGACACAGATCCTATCATAGTAAAGAAGATGTGTGTCTGTATACTGGAAGAGAGCAGAGGAAATAAAGCAAAGCCAGATCGAAGGAGAAGCAGTTCCCTTTACTTCGCACACTGTCGAACGTAAACAGTGTTTATAGCTAGACAATCTCTATGTCATCTAAATTAGTCATGAATAAAAGGGCTTGGTGAAGATAAAGAGTAAACATTGATTTCGTGTAGTTACTGCAAAGGAATTAAGAGCATATGCCCAACATAGATCTATTCCCTTGCCCTACGGTCCTCTGCAATATTATCACAATCACTAGATATTGAAGGGAAAAAACAAAGATAACGAAATTTTTTAGCAAGATGTAAACTGATAACGAAGGGTATTTCTATAGCAGAAATATAATCGATGTCCAGTGGACAGGACTATTTCGCAGATGCTTTACAGGCAGACGCTACTCTCACACGTATGCTCAAAAAAGTTATGCTAAAAGTGGGCCAAAGATGACCATTGACTTCCTAGCTTACCATATCAGGATCTATGGCAGGTGGGTTCAGAAGAAGCAGATCTTCCATTCCTGCCATGTTCGAAATCGTAGACAGGATAGCCTTACATATTAAGAACATGGTTGAGAAAAAGGATTAGGTATCGATCCTGCGCTGTACGGATGGTTATAACTTTCTGCGGTAGGACAAGTTAACTTTAATAATCATAGATCAGTGCCAACTTCGTGGAAAAGCAAGTATCTTCTACGTCTGGCCTAAAATTTGCAGATAAAACTGTAGTTATTACTGGCAGCGGAACTGGTATTGGACAGGCAATAGCCAGAAAGTTTGCCGAGAATGGGGCCAATATTGTCATAATGGGCAGAAGGAAAGAGCCGCTCGATCAGACTGCAGCCATCTTAGAGCAAATAATTGCCTCTTCGGGTTCTTCTGGCAGATTGGGTGTTTTTCCAGGCGTAGACGTTGCGGATGAGGAGAGGATTAATTCTATGTTTGAGAATATTCGAAAGCAATTTGGAGGAGTCGATATAGTAGTGAACAATGCTGGTGTCTCTGGCCCTGTAAAGACGTTTACCAATGCCAGCGTAAAGGAATTCCGTGAGGCGGTTGCCATCCATCTTACGGGGACATACTGGACATCGGTAAGTGCGCTGAGTGTGATGAAGAAAGGCTCAAAGATAATGACAATTGCAACATTTTTCACAGAGGAAAACCGCTATGAGCAGCGGCCATATAGATTTAGGACACCATATACCGCTGCACAGGGCGCCAAGAATCGTCTTGCAGAAGCGCTAGCGTGGGAGCTCGTGGAACAAGATATACGATCGATTGCAACAAACCCTGGACCTGTTCATTCGGATAGGATTTACAAGACAGTATACCCAAAGGCTGCCGCTGAGTTTCTGCGCATTGGAGGCTACCCCGGGCTGAGCTCTCTTGAGATCGAGAAGGTTACCGCTGGGGCGCTTCCGCTTTTAGGTGAATCAGCCGATGTAGTGGCAAATGGCATCTCACAAGTAGCCGCTGACATCTCTATATCTCGTGGTCAGAGCTCAACAAGCGAAAATTTCAATCAATTGTCAGAGACTGTGGCCGGCGCTCTTGCGAAGATGCAAGAAATTGCTGAAAAGATACAAAGCAATACGAGCAAGATGATAGTAGACGGGGAATTCTTAAAGCAAGAAGAGGTAGCTGACATGGTCATGAATTTATGCGATGACAATATTAGCAGACTAATCAACGGTAGAGTTATTCCAAATGATCGCGTATTCTATCCTGTCAGACCAATAGTTGGTACGGCAGTTGATGACTTAGCACAAGACAATGTCAAAGGAAAAGTTATAGTGATCACAACCAGCTCACCAGCAAAGAAGGACATTGAAAGAGTTAAGGAGCTTGCAAGACTGGCACATGGTGCGGGTGCAAAGGATGTAATCGTGCTTGCTCATAACCATCAAGACATGAGCCAATACAGTGAATATCACAACCATACTATCGACATGCTCGACGAACAAAGCGTTCATGGCATCTTTAATGCTGCGAGGAAAAGGTCCGGCAGGATTGATTCAATCATTCACTTCACGGGAGACTATGACTATAATACGGCTATTAACTCACTATCAAGGAACCAATGGGATGCATTGGTTGATAACTTTATTTACGTACCGGCACTAATTACAAAGGAATGTGTGAATGCTATGGCGCCAGAAAGTTCAGTTCAAGACCCTGCAAAATTTAAAGATTCTACAGGTGTTATTGTCATAGTAGGGCCTGATGCACCTGTTGGTAAAAAAATATCTGGTTTATTGAGGGCAAGGGCAGAGGTTTTCCGCGGGGCACTGCGGCCATATACGGCAACTGTAAACCAAGAGCTAAGCGATATACTTGGCTCGACTATAAGGTTGTATTTAGTCCTCGCG
>JBKPEN010000039.1:0-4854 GCA_046728425.1 Thermoproteota archaeon | reverse complement strand
AGTCCTTGCTCTCCTGTATCCCAAAGTTGTCAAACATAGTCTCAGTCAGATTGTTCTGTGTAAGGGCAAGTTTGACATGATCCTCTTTTACCCCAATGCCCCGGAAGACCTCTGTTATGGCAGCAACAGTGTTCATACCTGGGCCTATGGCACGTGATATCTTGTCCCTATTTGCCTCAAGCAGCTTTAGGTACCACATGACAAGCTCCTCCTCAATGTCCGCAACATCTGCAATTGGGTCGCCTGTGCCAGGCTCCGCAATCTTGCCCGATGCGTCAATACTGCCTGATGCGTCAACGATGTGCAGCAAAGCATCTGATTGTGCTGCTACTGTAAGGAATTGGTTGCCAAGTCCCTTGCCTTCCCATGCGCCCTTAATCAATCCAGGCAGGTCGACGAGTTCAACTGGAATAAAGCGCCAGCCATCTCTACAGTCAGAGTTCTTGGGATTATCCCGCAGGTTAAACTCCTTATGAACGCAATGTGTTATTGCATGAGCGTTGCCCATTGCAGGCTTCTTTGTGGTGAATGGATAATTGGATATGTCTGCAGATAGCAATGTGGCAGAATTGAAGAAAGTCGTTTTGCCTGTGTTTGTCTTACCGATCAGACCTATCTTTATCATGGCTTTTCACTCTACTATTATTTATATATACACTATGCTCAGTGGACATGGTGACAGACACTTATGAGGTATCCAACTAAACCTAAAAAGCCTCCAAGCAGCGATAGGTAGATAAAGAAATCCTTCTTTTCAGCCAATGAAGATTTTCTCAGCTTATATGCTGGAATTGAGACCTGCATATCCTCTATTACTATAGTAGTTCTAACGGATAAGACTTGCTGCTCGCTTATTTAGCAAGCAAAATTTTCTGCTCATTGCTCGGATTTCTTTGGTTGATTGGAATCTAATTCTGTGTGTCGCAAGTCTATTCAACTCTATATGATATGCACGGAGTGCGCACATAATTCCTCGTGATTTTCACTACATGCAGAGTAGTTCTATATAATATCGTTTGGATCGCTTCTTATTTTTCATGCCTGGAGCTAGAAGAGGTATGCTTTGTAGTGCCTGCTTTCATGCCCGCTATCAGTTTACATGATAAGGCTTGCTAGCTCGTCCCATATCGCCTACTAATCCCTATATCTCATCTCTACTAAATGTGGATAGAAAATCAGCAGGATGACAATAATTATTATAGCAGCATAATTTTCGCTCTTTCCCCTTTTTTCATAAATTGTTGTATTGCCGATGTCCGTCTTACCCTTTTTGAAAGGTTCTTGATTTTATTATAACCTCTACTTCTGCAGCCTTCTGAGAGCCATCTTGATCTCATCAGAGCGCCAGGACATTTCACCTATCTGGTCTGCAGTAAAGTCAGACTCCCATCTGTCCAAGACAATCTTGCAGATTTCTACAGCGTTATATAGCACCGCCCAATATGGGTGATGCTCTGCAGTTGTGTATGCTAGTTCCATTACCTCTTCTAAACCAGAAGATGCCCGATTGATAGAATGAGAACCCTCGCCATAGAGTCTGACAATGCTGCCGTCTCTATCGACACTTACTTTGAAAAAGATATTTTGCTTCTGAAGCTCTTCGAGAAGTCCTTTGAGCCCGTCTAAAAGGTTGTCTATGCCTGACATACGATAATATCGGATCATCAAGCGCATAATTTAACTCAGTCACCAAACAGCCTCCTGTGCTCTGCCATCATGCACCTGTTGTAGACTGTAGAAATACTCTTTTCTTTAGCCACTTCCTCCGCTTCCTTGCTGTAGATACCCTCCTGCATCCAGATCACCTTGATGCCATCCTTATTTATGGCATCTTGAACCACAGAGGGCACATCTTCTGAACGTCTAAAAATATCGACGATATCTATTTTGTCTGGTATGCTGCTGACAGTAGGATGTGACTTGCGCCCCAAGATTTCTGTCGCAGTAGGGTTAACAGGAATAACATTGTAGCCATGGTCAATCAGGTACTTTGGGACATAATGGGCCGCCTTGTCCTCATTTTTTGACATTCCTACCACCGCAATGTTTTTCAACGTATAGAATTTCTTTATTTCTTCATCTAAGTGAGAGTCTTTTTCCATGTGATAAATTTCATTTGCACATTATTTAAACAAACTAGGAGCCGATCATGCCAGGTAATTTCCAGGGAGTTCGATATGGTTGTACTATTTGAATGCTTGGCTTAGCAGTGACCGTCACCTGGTCGAGCTGTACACCCTCGGGCGGTGAAAGCGTTAGCGTTTCGCCTGGCTGCAGTACGTCTATTAGAGGCTCTCTATCGCTTCCATAATCGACAAGCACATTTGTAAGAGGCAACCTGCCGGTATTCTTTATAACTACCCGAGCATTTGTAAAGAGTGACTGCTCGTCCTTGAGAGCATCTACGCTCAGGTCATAATCTTTTGTTGGGAGAGAGGAAGCAAACATTGCGATGAGGGCAACTGCAACTATACCAGCCGCTATTATCACAATAATTGCTATGCGCATTACAAAAGATTGAGTTTGAAAATATTTAAGCCATTATTCGCCTTTCATCTGTATCCTTGACTTAAACACTGGACGTATTCCAAGCGACGCATAATTACCTGTAGAGCACGTAAAGCAGAGCTCTTCCTCCGGCATTCCTATTGCCCTTGCCAGATTGGTGGTGTCGTTATATGCGACATAATCCGACCCTATTAGCCGTGCAACATGTGATCCTATTTTATTGCTTGAATCTACACTAGTGCCATGCTGGAACGCTATTAATTCCTCCTGAGAAGGAAAGTCGATACCAGCATAGCATGGATAACGAATAGGCGGGTATGTAACTACAACGCTGACTCTTTTTGCCCCTGCCATCCTAAGCGTTCTGACTATCTCAGCGGAGCTTGTGCCTCTTACGATGCTGTCGTCTACAATAACAACGTGCTTATATTCGACCACCTCCGGGATAGGGATTATACCCTTGTTTATCTCGAGTCTGTTGTTTTGATATGGCTCGATAAAGCTGCGCATAGAGCCTTTCTTGCTGTATCTATCCTTTAGCAACCCTTCTTCAAATGGGAGACCGAGCTCCTGTGCATATCCCAAAGCTGCTGGTCGTGCCGAATCAGGGACTGGGACTACAACATCTGCATTTGTCAAAGGAAATTTCTTTGCAAGGAACTGTCCTATTCTTTTCCGTGCGGCATAAATGTTGATCCCCTCCATTATGCTGGATGGATGCGCAAAATATGTATATTCAAATGCACAATGCGCATGCGGTCGTTCATTGGCAAAATGCTGCGAAGTCAAACCGCCCTCGCTTATCTTCAAGAGCTCGCCTGGCTCTACATCCCTCGTTAGCTGAGCTCCGACTGCTGCAAGTGCGCATGACTCTGAAGCGACAATGTAAGTGTTGGTTTCTCTATGATATCCAAGGACTAGCGGACGGAAACCACGTGCATCTCGGGCCGCATACACAGAACCCTCATCTGTCAGAAATGTAAAGCAGAAGGAGCCGACCATTTCTCCTTTCAAAATGTGCATAGCCTCTGCCATGTCCTCTTTGTCAGCTAAGTGTATGAGAAGGCGCTGGGCTGCCACCAGAGTGTCACTCATTGTTTGCGGCGTGAAGGTGCAACCACCAACCATGCCTGATAGCTCTTCGACGTTGGCAATTGTACCATTATGTGCAACACAAAGATCTTTAACTCTGAGAGGCTGTGCGTTTTCAATTGTGCTTTTGCCAAGGGTGGAATAGCGGACATGTCCTATGGCCGTGTGGGACTTGTATTTTTTGATCACCCTCGGGAACTCTGAGGCTGCGGAAGATACTAGCCCAAGGCTTCTGAATGGCGACTTGCCAGGCACTGCAATACCCCATGCTTCCTGTCCGCGGTGTTGTAGAGCTCGTAATGAGTCTATGACAAAAGGTATGACATTATGTCCGCCAAGAGAAAAGATCCCAATTACACCACAGTTTTCATGGACCAACGCCTCCACCCCGAGATACAGTAGATTGAGCATTAAGCTATTAAAAATATATCTTCTTCATGACTGCAATGTCTTTTCAAGAAAGTCAAAATTTGACTGCAACTGCTTCAAAGACAGTCTGATCACGTGCCTTTTGCCTTTGATAAATTCAATCTCAGTAGGTAAGGTGTTACCGATCTCTGCAAAGCTCACACCTTTACTTGACAGGATTTTGCAGACAGCCTCAGGATCCTTTGTGGCAATGATATAGCGGGATTGAGTTTCAGAGAATAGTATCTCGTCTATTTGTTTGCAAGAGTTTGGAACAGAGTCAAGCTGAACTTTGAACCCGACTGAGCCAGCTATCGCCATTTCAGCAAGTGCAACTGCAATGCCACCCTTTGAGCAATCATGGGCACACCTTGCAAGGCCAGTTTTTACGAGATTGAGCACGGCAGTCCTATTCTGCCTATCTGCTTTCAAATTAACCTGTGGAACGGTCCCGCCTGTTATCTTATGAAAAAATTCATAGTACTCGGAACCTCCCATTTCAGGGAAAGTATGTCCAATGATAAAGATTGACTCATCAGATGAGAGTGCCATTTGAGTAATAAACGATTGGCTTTCGAGTAGCCCAAGTGTACCTATGACAGGAGACGGCTTGATTGGACCTTTAGCAGTTTGGTTGTAAAAGCTCACCTTGCCTCCGACTACTGGAACCTCCATGAACATGCAATAATCTACTATGGCGTTTACCGTCTGAACAAACGTCCAGTAAATCTCTGGGTCTTCTGGATTCGCAAATTGAAGGTGGTCTACTACGGCAATGGGTTCAGCGCCTGTACAGACAATATTTCTGAATCCTTCCGACAGACACCCAAGCGTTCCTTGGTAGGG
>JBKPEN010000005.1:0-4088 GCA_046728425.1 Thermoproteota archaeon | reverse complement strand
CCTGCAGTTAACACCATAGGGGAATTGTATAGTAGAGGCAGATTGAATAAAACAGAACGGACTTTTTTGTTGAATTTGATGATGGAGCTCATTGATTTAGTCAAGTTCAATGTCCGGCTTACAGAGCAAAAGCCAAACGCCCATGCTATATGCGTGGCTGGATCTGAAGATAGAATATCTATAGCTAAAGGTGGGGCCGTTGCACTATTAGCTCGGGGCTGGAATTCCTCTTATATTGGCAATGTTGGCGAACAGATTGACCCTTTCTTTGACATCGACTTTCAGCGTTATTTGTTACGTGTGTGGGGAGACAAGCATGGCTTGATGCTTGTATGTATATTTTCGTCTGGTGAGGGCTCACTTCGATTCCTATCTTCTACTGCTAATGGCATGAAGGGCAGGATTAAGGGAGAGCTTCGCATTACGGCAATTACAACACAAGAACTGCAGCCGGTTGCAGAAGAGAATTCTGACTACGTAGCTAAAGATCTGCTAGCTCTTGTAGAGTGGGCTGAACGAGAATTCAATTACCGAAAGGAAGTCTAGACCTGCTGGAGCGGGACAGGTGTTATTGGTGTTATTGGCGGAGCTTCAGGAACTATTGACTGTATTAGGAGGCTAATTACGAATCCAATTACTACAAATACTATGATTGCAAGAATAGCTATGCCAATCGCTCTGAGCCATCCAGTATCAAATCCCTTTTTGAATACTCCTATCCAAGCAATGAAGGCCACAATGAAACCTAATATAGTGGGCACAGTCGGATCCCCAACTAGTGCTGTAAGTAAAGTAGCAGAGATAAAAAACACTATAGCGTATATTACGGGACCAAGGGCTGTCACCAACATCGCCCGACTGAACTTAACTCTTCCAAGTGTTAGGATCTTAGCTGCTATCCATACAGGTATTGAAACGATTATCCACAGCACGAGTAAACCAATTATCACCGATGCAGCGATTACTGCTATTTCTGTCCCACCTTGGAGCAAGAATTGCTGAAGCAATGCTGGTACTGGAATGGATCAAGATTTAAGAGCTATCAATGATATAGATTTTCTGCGAGTGATGTAGATAGGATATAGCTGTACCATCTTTTATTTGCCCTAGACACTATTGGAAAATAAGATGGCAAAATATGTGCTGCTTTCAGCGGGGCTGGAGGTTTTTTAAATCTTGTCGTGTATTGATATTGTGTGCCTTCAAGTGAAATATTGAGGTGCAAAGAATGTGGTCAGTCGTTTGACACAGTTGAATCGCTTAGGGAGCACATGAAGTCGGAAAAAGATGAGATCCAAAACCGCGTCAAAGGATTGTCTGACGGCTAGAAAAATAAATGCACATTGGGACTTTCTGTATAGCAGCATATATATTCGCTTCTTCGACTCCTCTAGCATGAGGAAGGGATATTATCTTCTCCTTGACATCTGTCAAATTATATCTCGCTATAAGACAGATGGCGATTGTAAGAATATTTTACACAGCTCGTAAGGAAGAGTTCCAAACTAAGCTGATGCCATCAATTCTGTGCTTCTACCATTGTCTTTACAAAGTCAAGTCCATATTTTGTTGCATGCACATAATTCTTATCAGCAATGTTGGGTTCAAAGCTAATAAAGCCGTCATAATCAATTCCATTCAAACTTTTTACAATTGTAGAAAAATCGATATGAGCAAATCCTGGCATTTTTCTATTGTTATCTGCGAAGTGCATGTGGCGCAGAAACTTGCGCGAGCTTTGTATTGCTTCTTTAAACAAGTCTTCTTCAATGTTCATATGAAAGGTATCAAGTAGTACTCCTAGTGATTCTACCTGTTGTGTTATTGCAATTGCATCTTTTGCAGTAGCACAATATGGAGTACTGTAGCGGTTGAGAGGCTCAAGCACTAGCTGTATGCCGTAGTCTACCGCCCTTTTGCATAGGCTCTTCATTATTGGTACTGCTTTTGCTGCAAAAAGCTCCTTTTCATTTGCAGAAATTATACTGTGTGTCTTGTCAGCCCCCTTTATATCATCGGTAAAAAGACAAACGTTCATCTCATGACCTCCCAGAGTATTGCATAACTTAAGGCAATCAATAACATATTGTTCTGAGGCTTCCACTAGTGAATGATCACTGCTTAGAAGTCTGCGCTTCCAACCATCGCTACTGATAGAGCCCCACATGCCAGTTACGCCACATACAGCTAAGCTGTAGGATTTTAGTGAGTCTAGCAACTTCTTTCTGTCAACTTCAGTGGGTTCTCCGAACATTTCAATTGCATCGTATCCCTGTTTTGTTAGCACAGCCAATGTATCCTCAATTGGCTCTATTTTTCTAAATGAAGCAAGCGTGATTGCGTATTTCATTGCGCATCAAGAAAGCATTTTGGAATGTCCACGGATCTTGCTGTCCCTGATTTGGCTATTATGCCATGTTTTTTGGTAGAAGCATATAATGCAAGTCCTTCGCCTGCTTGTAGGTCAGGTGGTCTCCCATGTGATCCTTTGATCAAGCTGGCGTCAAGTGGTATAGACTTGGTCTTGTGATCGATAAACAACTCCACAGGATCGTATCCTGGCTTTCTGTGTATATCCACTTTGCGAGCAAAATCTGGTGCCCTGCTTTCGTCATGCCACCAGTAATAGCTGAACCACCGGTCTCTTGTAGAGATGGCGATAAGCTCGCCGCTTCGCTCATGATCTATTGCCAGCTCTTTCTTACCACTGCTTTCCAAAATCGTCTCTACTCCGTTAGTGTTCTCTAATACCTTTCTGGTCTCTCTTTCGTAACCATTTTTGACATAAATATGAGCCACCTGGTGGTCAACCATCGCAAACGCCTTGCTATATTCTAAATCAAGATATTCCTTTTCCTGAATAGTACGGATAGAAAGTAGATCAGCGTCCCGAAGCACAAGGTTGAGCGGTACTGCACCGTTGACATCATTAAATGCATATTCAGACAGTATAATAAACTGCGTTTCCTCTCGTATTCCAAGATCTATTACCTTTTGTACAAGTCTCCCAACTAATTCATCAGCCTTTTTTAGATCATCTCTTACCTGGACTGCTCCCTTACCAAAGCGCTGCGCAGAATAATCTGCATGTGGAATGTATACAAAAAGAAAATTAGGCCTCTCGCTTTCCAGAGTATATTCTGCAGCGTATGTGATCCATTCGCTTGACTTGAGTGATGCAAGCGGTCCCCAATAGCTTGCAAGGTTGAATTCACCCAACTTCTCCTTCAATTTTTCATAGTAGCCGACTGGTTTTGAATAGCACCACATTACCATTTTATCATCTAAGTGTATTGGCCGCGGAGTTACTACAATATCTGAATTAGCATACATTGTGTTTTGCCAAAAGAGCACAGCAGTTTTGTTTCCGTTACTTTTCTTGACTGTGTCCCATATTCTTTGACTTTGCACAAGTGAGCTGGATTGCTCCCAGAATGATACATTGTACGTGTTCCTATCATACAATCCATTGGATATTATACCGTGCTCTCTTGGATACTTGCCAGATAAGACACTGGCCTGAATAGTTGATGTAACAGCAGGAAATGTAGGCTCAAGTTTTGCTACCTCCCCCTTTTCAGCAATTTTGGCAACATTTGGCAATAGGCCAGAGTCTAACTGCTTTTCTTCTAGACCTACAACATCAATTAATATAGAATACTTCATTTGCCACCTTGCTCTTCGTTGGTACTCTTGCATTATTTAAATGGTTTAGCGTTAGATAAAGGAATGCTGAGACTATCAATAAAATTCTTTTTCCAAAGCCCATTTGTGGGAATGCTTCAAAGAAAATTGCTTCTTCTTTCGTATGGAGCGCTACAACATAGAAAGGAAGGAAGTGTCGACAATAGGATATCAAAAAGTGGTGTCATCTTGTGCAATGTGCCCAAACTAGACAAATAGCTATCAACAAAAAGAAGGAAACTTATGAAACTAATCATTATGCTGTTGTTATTTATCTTCAAACTATATCATAGGACACAGAAAAAGCTTCCACAAGAAATAAAAAATCTGCTATCATGTGTGCGGTTCGATGCGATCAAGGATAAGAAATCTAGAGTTCTCTAAGAACCTACTACTTCTGGTCG
>JBKPEN010000023.1:0-9346 GCA_046728425.1 Thermoproteota archaeon | reverse complement strand
GCATAATTCTGACCTGAGAGATAGACCCAAGTCCCCATTTTTCGAGTAGGTTCTGCAGGTGCATTACTTCCAAAGATAGCTTTTTGCAGTCTTGCAATTGAAATCTGCGTTCTGCTAAATCCTGCTTCATAGCAGAAACGTAGAATATAAAGAAAATCTACGTCATGTTCACGTCCACGTATGTTTTTCATCACTTCAAATTGCTTTTCAAAGTAATCATAAACCGGTAGCCATTCTTGTGCAAGTTGAATGCATTTTGACGAATCAAAAGTAATAGCCTGTGAGCGGTCTGTCGCCTTGTGTACCACTGCTTTGTAATAGTCGACCACAGTAAGAGACAATGGCTGTTTCTGCCAAAGAATCCTCGATATGATGTCGATATTGGGAGATACATGTTTTTCAAATACATCTCTATACCTTTCGACCTCCCTTCCATATGCTCTTATTAGAGCCTTCATGATATCAAGGTCGCATGTAATTTCACGTGTGTAAATGTCAGGAATCCCTATTGTCAGCCCTCGATACATCTCCAAATATGTTGGTTTGAGAGCGATGTACAAATTTTGAACGAAGCTGGAATTTATTATTTCCAAAGCTCCAAATGCATTCTCAAGGTCCCTTTTGACCAAGCCTTCTGGAAAGTTATCCCATATCACAAGGTCCTTCCTGTTAAATTGCTGAGATAGTGTAGAAATACTCTGTCTACCAGAATCCAACCCTGCAGGATTAGAAGGATTAATTACAAATATTCTCTCATAATTTTCTTTCTTGCTGCGCAGAAGCTCAATTATTGTCCGAGATTTTCCACACCCGCTTGGGCCGAAAAGGAACACTTTTTCCTCTCTGAGCAGATTTTCAAACTCCTTCAACGGAACAAATGGAAGTTGCTTAGAAGATTCTTCAGTAAACTGTACATTAATAGCCGTTGCAACCTTTTCAACTGTCTCTGTCCATTCCTCATCGGGTAGAATTTCGGCAAATGAAACATCATAAGGTTCAACAGTCTTCAGGTCGGGCCTCTGTGACCTAGCCACCTAGACAGCACCTCAAAGTTGAGTCTCTAATAGAGTTCAGGATACCGAGATAAAAAGTATTGCAGAAGACTGAATCTTAGTCTAGCTTCTTAATCCTCCCGTCCTAAATAGCAAGCTTCTGTGGTGATTGCGCATTAGGATATACAGACAGGACACAATTCATTCATGATGACATATCTAGTGTCGGATTGTAGCTAAGTGACTACATATTTCATAAGATAATCAATTATCTGATAGTTTCACATACACTTTTTGTTTCTCTTGTCAAGCAGGATCTTATGATGAGTACAATCTAATGAAGAAGAACCCATTTTTGCAAATGAATTAAGAAGTGCGGACACAGTTGGATTCAAGACAGATTTAACTGAAAATTCCACTCGCTCTTAAGTGGGATTTGAACCCATCACCTTAGCAAAACTTAGGCTAACATGCATTGGGTTCCACTTTTTGAACTTTTTTTATTTTAGGCGGGCCGAGGGTTCCAGCAGAAAAACCTTCAGAAAATGGACTCAATAGCTTAGACTGACAGAGAATAAAATTGATCTAAAATTATTAATGTAACGCCTATTAGCATGGATTTTTAGTGATATGGCCCAAGTCGTGGAAAAAAGGAGGGAGGGAACAGAAATTTCTCACTTCTTCGTACTACAGGAAGCGGAACACTATAGGGCAGTTCACTATCATTCCAACGGAGCCATATGGTGCACCACCAGGACCAGTGATCCATCCATCTTCAACAAAACCCAAGATTGCAAACTCTTCGGTTAGCCGTGAGCGGTACCCGTTGTCTATGGCTTCCTGAGTCCACGTGCCCAAGTTGATATCCCACAGAGGACTATAGTCCGTTGCGACAGTTGGTATACCTCCTAAGACATTCAGAGGAGATCCCTCGCCCATAAGTGCACTATTGAGTCCTTGGCGCTGCGGATTATCCTGACCCGTAGGTCCATTTGCAAAAACAAAGATTCGCTCTACTGCACTAAACGCACTGTCGTCTTGTCCCGTCCTTATATTAGCGAGCTTGGGGGCAACGGTAGCGCTTTCAAGGGCTGCTGCGAAGGGAACGCTTGCTTCCATGCTCAAGTAAAGCACAGGGCGTGCAAAACTAAAGCCAGATGTAAGCTTTATCGTCACTGTACCTTCACCTGGACATATGCTTACTACCTTGTCGTGAACTAGGCTGTAGTCAGCGTTGCCTTCGCAAAAGTTGATTTGAGATGCATCAACACCAAATGCAACTATTGGAGCGTTGTATATTTGGCCGCCTGCATTTTCTACAAGAACTAGAGGAGAATAATCCTTATCGCCCATTGATCCAGGCTGAGCTACAGAGGGCGGGAAGGGGCTTGAAGAGTTACCAGGTGTTACTCTATGCTCTGGGCTAAAGTCTACAGTTCCGGAATGAAACTCAAGTGTGGAATTTGAAAGGAGGGTAGCTATCCTTGCTCCAGGAGTCGAGTATGCCAATTTGGGTGACCAATTAATACCCAAAGCGTCGGCATTTCCTTTGTCTGTTGTGTCTGTGAGGATATACCAAACACTTTCGCCAGTTCCTCGAAGGTGCCCTTGATAGAGGGGAAGGGTGATGGTAGATTCGTTCATGTCAATAGTACCAGATCTTAGTAGCTGTAGAGGACCTACCAGTTCCTTTTGCACAGTAGACGGGGCAGGACCAAAGTAGGTAAGGGGGATGTCAGCTCCAATTGATGGTGGAGCGGGAGCAACATCATCATCTCCTTGTTGTTCTTCAGGCAGATTCTGCATCTGACTTTGTTGTCCTCGTTGTTGTTCTTGTCCAAAAGATTGTATGGCAGGGGTGAGCGTTGGTATAATAACCAATGCTATAGCCACTGCGATACCTAACAGAGATGCTTTAAAGTTCATTACACAGACCCCAGGCAATCATTATAAAAAGGATTTTTCTAGATTATGTCCAATTCTTATCCAAATTGAAAGATGCTTTTTTAAGTTTTCATGCTATACCCTGCTTCGCTGAAACACCGGCGCGTCAATTCCCCAGCTCCATTTTTTTAGAGGCTTTATCCGAATATACGTAATGGATGGATGATCAGTTTGTTGCATATATCCATCTTGACGGGTAACTATGTCAGCGATTCCATAGATTCTTATTCCACGCGGTTCCCACGGATTCACCGACTTTAAATCGTCAACGACTAAGGCTACTCTAGGATTTTTCTGGACGTTCTTGTATTTAGTGGATTTGAGAAGGTTCATTCCACTAACGTAAAAGTACTCACCGTCAAAATCAAAACCCACAGGTACAACATCTGGTTGGATAGAACCTTCCCTTGACGATGCTGTGGCTATCCTTGCAAGACGCTGTGAATTAAGGTACTCTGTCTCTTTCTGAGAAAACATTCTATCAGGCATTGTTGTTATTATCCTCTCCCATTCTTGGTGCCTCAGATAAGAAGTTCCACTTTTCGTTCATTAATTATTTTTGTGACGTGAACATATTTAGGGATGGTAGTAATATAGTGCTAACCAACTCCGTCTGAATGTATTGTTTTGTATCCGAATTTACCGCAGGACTAATTATCGTTGACCTTGTCTCACGATCTCTTCCCACTTATTCGATATTCGTCTCCTGGTACGTCATATTACTAGCCTGCTTGTACTGTGGGGCTAAGTTAAATGAAATCTTGCAAAAACGTGACAAATTGGTATTATAAAAACCATGGGCCCAGAGGGTTCCGGCATAAAAAACTTCAAAATTTGGACTCAATGCGACTAAAACCCGGAGTCGATGGGATTAGATCGCCACATCTAATAGGCTTAGAGCCTCTAGAGGTTTAAAGATTATGTATTTTGATAGTGGTCCGGGCTCAGTAGTTTATAGACTATTATTGACATGCTCTTACGGTTCAAAAGTTTACTCTATCGAGCATTGAGACGATGGCTAGTCATTTAGCATACTAATTTTTATCCGATCTTCATCTACTATGACGTCGTATGTTTTCTGGTCGTATGTCTTGATATAAGACAAGAGGTTATAGGCATGTTCCACATTCTTCTTCCAGACATCAGGAAGACCTTCCATCGGTGGTGCTGTTGCATTTGCTTCTCTGACCTTTTTGCCTGTTGTACAGTCAAACTGCGCTCCATGAAAGGAACATGTCACAACATTCCCGTTTATAACTCCCATAGAAAGCCGAGCACTGCTGTGCCCGCATCTATCATCAAAAGCATAGTATTTTCCGTTTATGTTGGCTATTGCTATTTCCTTACCATCAACGTCGACGTGTTTCATCTTACCTGCTGGTATCTCTTGTGTCCTTGCTACCTCAACTAATTTTTGTTCTCCATTTATTTTCATTTTCATTTCACAGTATACTAGTTTGAGGATCAATAAATCAAGGATGTCCACAAAGATTCGAAAATATTATACTGTGGTACATTGTGTTCTAGTCAATGAAAACCAGACAGAAAACGACCACCAGAACTATTCGCTTGCCAAGCAATATAGATAGTATTCTTCAAAAGGACGCTAAAGAAAAAAGAACAACCGTCAATTCGCTAATATCTACAGCACTAACAAAATATGCGGAATGGGATAGGTATGCAGAGTCATTTGGATTTATCTGTCTACCTCGAAATGGTTTCAAAATGATAATCGATTCGCTAGACGATGAAACAATTAAGCAAATAGCGGAAGAAATTGGATCTAGGCAACCAAAGGAACTTATGATGTTTATTTTCAAGAAACTAAGTCTAGATAATTTCGTCTCTCAAACTTCACTATTCTCTAGATATGCAGGATTCGGAACGTATGAGATAGAGACGGATGAACGAAATTACACATTTGTATTACATCATGAACTAGGCAGAAAGTGGTCTACTTTTTTAGCTTATTTGGGATCACAAGGATTGAAGAGTACTTTAGGCGTTGTACCCAAATTCAATATAACAGAGTATTCAGTAGTGTTTGAGTTCTTTGTTCCATAGAATATTCGGTAATACAGGAAGACTCTTGTAACTTTGAGGGAGCTTAAAATGTTTCGCAAAATGTAGTTGATCTCTCCTCAGGTTAGCACAACTCAGAATAGATTACAAATAATATTTCTTCTTGATTTTCAGGGCAAGCTCTTGTTGATACAAAATATGAGCGAGGATTGCGGCAGAAAAAACTTCTAAATTGAGACCCAGTAAAATCAAAAGTCAACCCACTAGCCTGCATGCTGATAGCGATTCTTACTGCAGATCTTCCCAACTTGAATGGATACATCTCTCCGCTACTGTCGTTAATAGGGCTTAGGCATTCATAATAATAATGGACATACAAATGTCCTTCTGAAATAAAAGTAGATGACTGTATATCACATTCTTTGAATTTCTCAAATTTGAGTAAATTGTGCATTGAATCCTGTTGCCCAGCAGCCCAGTATCATAGCGAGTATATAGCTAAATAAATGAGTACTAAAAGCATGAATGTTTGTGACGAAATTTCTGTATATTTAAGAAAAAATCCTTCCAGCAGATGAAATCCGTAATTGTACCTTTTGCCATTAATAGATACTGGCCCTGTCCCTCTTGCTTAATACTTCATAACATTCTGCTATATTCTCAAAGCCCTTTATTGTTCGCTTGATAGGAATTGATCTAAAATTAAATATATTCTCTATCTGCATCTTTGTGGATGGTGAGACAATGATTTGGTCTTGAGTAGCCACGCCTTCCATTCTACTAGCTAAATTAACATTGGTGCCTATTGTTGTAAATTGGTCTCTCTTTTCCGTCAATATGAGCCCTACCAATACATTTCCAGTATTCATACCACATCTCAGGTGAATTGATATTTCCTCCTTTTGACTTGACCTAGATTTCCAGAGGTCAATCCAATCCACCTTGATCTCCTCAAAAAAATCCCTTAATTCTAACGCTGCATTAACTGCACATATGGCACCCTTTTTTCCATTATCATTAACATGAGGCTCTTTAAAACCAAAGAATGCCATTATTCCATCTCCCATGAACTTGTCCAATACACCATCATATTTGTGGATAATTGTAGCAGCCTCTGAAAAGAATTCTCTGAGAAATGCCACAACCAATTCTTGATGAAACCGCAAACTTTCGCATAAGACAGAGAAACCACTGATATCCCAAAACACAATTGTTAGAATCTTGTTCTGCATGGTTACTAATTCAGGATCTCTTATTTGCTCTAACACTACAGGATCAACATATTTTTCGAGACTTGTATGTATCTTCTTGAATTCTGCAGAATTATCAAGAGCAAAAGTAGATTCCAACAACTCTAAACGCTCTTCATATGTAAGCGAGTCTTCTGCCGTTGGCAAAACGATCACTGTTCCTCTCTCGTTAGGATGAAGGAAGCAAAAATAAGGTATACTCCTTGCTCTTTGCGAACTATTGAACTGTATAGAACTGGCTTGTCCTACCAAAATTTCTCCGGTATCAAACATTCCATCAGAAATGAGGGTATCTGGATTGCCTGAGACTAATCTGTGATTCTTTGTATCTTGATTTATCCACTTTATTTGTTGTCCTGATAAAACCGTGGCAAATCTGGGATGAAAGTACTTTTTTCTCCTTGGATCCCATTTATCGTCTCTTTGAATTATAACTACATTATCCAAGGTTATTCAGATACCAGCTGGTGGAATATTACTTTTCATCATATCAATTGAGTTTCTGACACACGGAGAATGGAGATATGGTCGTTCTTCTATATCTGGAGATTCAGGAATAGTGCCATTGGCATTTCCTTTGCTTGCGGGACCTGGAGCTATTACTAGTGTAATAATATCACTGCAGGCATACGGCTGGATAGTATCGATAATATCAATTGTCTTTGTTGTATCAGCAACTTATCTCGTATTGCACCGAGAGAATCCTATATCAAGAATACTTGGAAGAAGGGAGTCCATAGTAACGACAAGAGTACTTGCAATATTCCTTGCTGCAATTGCAGTCCAGTATATAGTAGAAGGAGTCAGACAGCTATTGGTGCTACAATGATAATACCTAATGAACAGAATAATAGTGCACTTTCTAAATTCTAAGAAGATGACAATAACAACACAAGACAGGTTTTTCAAGGAAGTAATTTCAAAGATCGCAACAATAATAATACTAGCGTGCATATAAAAAAAGCACAGTCTGCAACAAATAAGGGATTAAGCTGTGTGTATCCAAAGGCCATTTCCCGGTAATCTGGATTCTCAATATAGAAGAACAACTGTGGCTCAATATTCAACAGATTCAATGCAAATATTGATAGATTCTGATAAATAGTATCGATTGCAATTGTATTTGCATGGTTGAGCTTCGATGCCCAAATTGCAAGAGGGTATGGCAGTATGATGGTCATGCAAAGTTCTATACGCACTGTCCGCAATGCTCAAAAACAACATGGATTGCGCGACCGAGAAATTATGGTAGAAATAACCCGCGTATCAGGGGCCTGAAAAGATAATAGCGACAATGAAAAAATTTACAAAACCAGAAGATCTGTCAATAATCATTAGCAAACCGTGCAGCGAAGAGATAGAGAGGATAGAGAAGATCTATAGGTTTCATTTGTACTTACTAAAGATTGGAGCTTAACTTTTAGTATGTCTGTGTGTCTATTTGCATCTATTAGGCAAAGATAAAAAATGTCTATGACGCATTTAATTATCAATTATGCGATCCAGAGGTAATCCCAATATATTAGTCAGGGTTCTTGAAGCAACAGGGGAAGGAGCCACAAAGGCGGAAATACTGGCCAAGCTGCCCTCCTTATCTTCTTCGCAACTAAGAAGGATAGGTGCAGAGTTAGCAGATAAGGGTTATTTACGGCCTGACCCAAATGACAAGAATCGCTATGTTACCACACATAGAGGCTATGTATTTCTCAATAGGTTGAGAAAAGGAACGGTTTCTACGGAAAGGATTTCATCTTAAATCATTCTAGATGTGTTATACAAAAGAAAAACACTTGCTTCACGCGAGTGTGATAAGGATTTTGCTACTGTTACTTGTTCTGTATTAGTTGTGTTGTGCAACACTCAAATTCCAAGAAAACTATTGTTTAGGGTTTTGAGATACCATCTACGTATATACACAGATTGCAATCAGACATTTAACTATACACAAGAACTTCAAAAACATCAAAACACTAATGGTCATAGGGACTATCATGATTTTCT
Organism: Thermoproteota archaeon; assembly: GCA_046728425.1. GTDB lineage: Archaea > Thermoproteota > Nitrososphaeria > Nitrososphaerales > Nitrososphaeraceae > Nitrososphaera. The sequence goes on along the minus strand of JBKPEN010000023.1, from coordinate 1,137 downwards.
GTTAATTTATCAAGCCTGCAAAACATTCAATAAAATGTGGATGAAAACCATGTAATATACGATGGAAACAGCTACAGCATCAAAAAAAAGTACAATCAGAAGGAATATCCTCTAGCCATTCTTTGGAATCTATATTATCTGCGTACCGTAAACTTGATTATAGAAAGGTGCTTGTGCCGCATGATGGCCTTGAGATGTCAGACAAAGCATTAGCACATGCTATGGCGTTATCCAAAAAGATATCTGATGCACAGATAGTGCTGCTAAATGTGATTGATTATGTTGATAATATTCCTCCAAGTTTAACACTAGCATATATGAGAAAAGATGCGGAAAAAGATAAGGAAAGCCTTCGAAATGACATTGAAAGCGGGGCAAGACATATCCTTGAACAAAGGGTAGAATACTGTAAAAAAGGTGGGATCACACAAACAACATTATAAAAATAGCCTATGGCAAGGTTGCTGACGAAATCATACGCATAGCCGAGGAAATGGAATGTGACGTTATAGTGATGGCAAGCTCAAGAATGCCGTCTTTTATTAGGTTGTTAGGAAGTAATGCTAGAAAAGTAGTGGACAACGCTAGAAAACCAGTTCTTATAATACATGAGTAATATAGGCATTTAGTAGTTTAAAAGCAGACCTTTGTTATGCTGTGTTATACTCCTTCCTAAAGGCTTTGAGTTGTCTCACTGCCTTTAGTTCACCTTCTGTGATGAGCTGCCTTACTGTCTGTGGCGAAAAATCTGCGTTTTTCAAAAGATGTGGCGTCGATACTCTATCTTTTATTATTCTAATGACTGATAGAATCTCTGCTCCATAATTATTTACAAGTCTTTCATACTCGAAATTTTCAACAATTCGTTCCTTATGAACTGACTTGGGAATAACTACTACTCCACGTTGTATCAGCTAGCAAAGAATTACCTGAGCAACGGTTTTCCCATGTTTCTTGGCAAGAGAAAGCAGCAATTCATTTCTGAATATATTGTTCTTACCTTCTGCAAACTGCGCCCATGCTTCGATCTGAACATTGTTTTCTTTCAAGAATTTCTGGGTTTCAATTTGCTGACAGAAAGGATGTGTTTCACTCTGATCCACTGCAGGAATGACTTTGTTATGGATAATCAAGTCC
>JBKPEN010000155.1:0-2275 GCA_046728425.1 Thermoproteota archaeon | reverse complement strand
AATAGCAAATGGTAAGATGCGCGCTTCGATCAAACCACAGCTTGTATACCTCATACCAAAGGCATTCAAAGGGACACCAAAGGAACTGTTGAAGAGATATGACGAGCGCAAAATGACTGACAAGCTAATACCACAACTTGGTCTGCAACACATTTTAGATCGCGACATTGCACAGCTGAGCGGTGGCGAGCTTCAAAGACTTGCAGTGGCTATAGCTGCTGCAAAGGATGCTGAATATTATTTCTTTGACGAACCATCCTCGTACAACGATGTCTACCAACGGCTTGCAGTTGCCAAAGTAATAAGAGAGCTGGCAGAGGAGGGAAAGAACGTGATGGTTGTAGAGCACGATATGACGCTTCTTGATTATCTGTCAGACTATGTCCATATTATTTACGGCGAGCCTGGAGCATATGGTATCGTTTCTGGTATGCAAAGTACAAAAGTCGGCATCAACAATTTCCTTGAAGGCTTTTTGCCTAATGAAAATGTGCGCTTTCGCGAAAAAGCATTCAGATTTGACATTACTTCTTCAAACGAAGACGTCCTTCTAGATATCTCTGTTGCCAGCTATGGTAACTTGACCAAATCTTTTCCATCTTTTAAACTCAATGTGGCAGCTGGTGCCATGAGAAAGGGTGAAATAATCGGAATCATTGGTGCCAATGCGCTTGGTAAGACTACTTTTATGCGTATGCTGGCAGGCGTAGAAAAGCCTGATTCGGGCAAGATAGATGTAGGTGCCACGATATCTTACAAGCCGCAGTACCTAAATCAAGAGTATGATGGTGACGTACGGTCTCTGATGTATATGGCACATCTGAACCCAATTGAAGGATCATCTGTAGAACAGCAGATCATTATTCCAATGGGTGTAAACAAACTCTATGAAAAGAATGTCAAGAATCTGAGCGGTGGCGAGCTTCAGAAGGTCGCAGTAGTAGCATCTCTCTTGCGCCAAGCAGATATTTACGCGCTAGATGAGCCGTCTGCATTTCTTGATGCAGAAGACAGGATAGCAGTAGCTAAGTTCCTCCAACGCTTTGTAAGGGCTCAGGGTAAGTCAGCAATTATTATTGACCATGATATACAGCTGATTGATCTGGTGGCCGATAGTTTAGTAATATTTGAGGGGCAACCAGGCCTTGAAGGCTCTGCCACTACACCAATTAAAAAAGAGGAAGGTATGAACCGCTTTCTCAAAGCACTTTCAATTACATATAGGCGTGACGAAACAACGGGCAGGCCGCGTGTCAACAAAGAGGGCAGCCGGCTCGACCGCGAACAGAAGGAATCCGGCAACTATTACTATTTGAAGATTCAGTAAATGCCACACATGCTGAAGAGTGTGCTATCAAATATTCTGTCACCTAGCGAAGTTTCACATGTATATTCGGCGTTTGACCAGATAGGTGATATCGTAATCATCAAGATACCTGACAGCCTGTTATCAAAAAAGAAGCTTATAGCTGACATAATCCTTGCTCATGTTAAGACTGCCAAGGTGGTTTTTGCTCAGGTCTCGCCAGTGAAAGGTGATTATCGCGTCCGCAACTTAGAGTTTGTTGCAGGCGAGGACAGAACAATTACTGAGTACAAGGAGCATGGATGTAGGTTTAGAGTAGATGTCGCCAAAACATATTTTTCACCCCGGCTCTCAACGGAGAGGCTCAGGATTGCAAACATGGTGGGCGAAGGCGAAATCATAGTCAATATGTTCGCAGGAGTGGGCACCTATTCGGTTCTGATGGCAAGAATGAACAAGACGTGTAAAGTATACAGCATTGATTCTAATGCTGTTGCTGCAGAATTGTGTGAAGCAAATGCTAAGTTGAACAAAGTACAGGACAGGGTTGTTTCAATTCATGGCGATGCTGGTAAGGTAATCAAAGGTGAACTTGCAGGTCAGGCCGACAGAGTGCTTATGCCTCTTCCTGAGAGAGCTAAAGAGTTCGTTGATTCTGCAGTACTTGCACTCAAGAAAAAAGGTGTTGTGCATTACTTCATTCATATCAGGGCCGATAACAAAAAGACAAGCCAGGAGCTGGGATTACAGGACGCGCATAACGCTTTTGTAAAATACAACCATGTTGTACAGCAGGTTAGAGCTGTAAGGGAAGTAGGTCCACGGATATACCAAATAGTGGCTGATGTTTCAGTGAAAACTAGCCCGGCTTTTCCTCTTCCCTTGGCGCAGTAAGCATTGTATATCCTATCCACCCAAGCACAGCCAGAAGGATTGTTACTGCAGCTAAGGCGGTGAACTGTAGTATCA
>JBKPEN010000142.1:0-3122 GCA_046728425.1 Thermoproteota archaeon | reverse complement strand
CTGTAAAAATACGTCGAGCTGACTTGATGCTTGACTATCCAGTCCTTGACATTTGGACTGCGTATCCCAGGAGCTCCCTCGACCTCTCCAAATACTGCATCAATCTGGTCTGGAATATAGGACGCAAAGTCATCAATATATGCATCCCAATCACCATCAAAAGTCGACGCAAACAAAAGTCTGGTGTCGTTATCGAAAATAAGGAACCTCAGATCGTGAACCGTGCCCATGCGATCAAGAAGTTTTTGGTTCAGGGCCCCCGTGGTGTCACCAAAAGAAGCCATCTTCTTTCGCATGCGTTCCGCACCACCTGGTTTGAGCTGGAAGATGAGTGTGAACTCATTTGATCTTCCTGCCTTTAATCCAGGTCGAACATTACCTTGGGAAACATCAGATTTTGACGCGGGTCGACTAGCGCTTGTATTAGTCATTATAGTCTAATCATCCAAGTGTCATAATAATGCGATGAGTACATTGCCTTGCATTGTACTCAAAGCTGCAATATGTGTAGCTATAGAGGATGTCCGAATATTATAAAAAGACTTTGCGTTAATCAAGAATAGGTGCCTCCGCACATATCAGATTTTACTAGACCCGTTTGCTCACATAGGCTATTATTATGATGACTGCGAGCTCCGGTCTTTACCATCTAGCATAGACAACCATTTCAATGCTCGCAGTCCTGGCATAAAGAGATATTCGCCACCGCGTACCAAGACGAATTGTGGTAGGCCGTGAAGACGACGACGTATTGGGCGTTTAGGAATCGTAAATATTCTTTCACCTTCGTTATTGCCTATGATAGGGTCCTGCTCTGTCCCGTGACCGATGAAGTTACCGTCAGTAATCCATTGAGATTGTAGGAATTCGAATTGCCGATCTATGTGTGCGCCAATTAATAAGAATACACCTCCCCGCTGTGCGCCATCATCCTCAAGTACGCCTTCTGGAAGAGGTGGACCATAATTGGTGCCACGCCGAAGAATATGGTGAAGATTTACTGCAACTAAATCATCCTTCAGTGCATCTCGAGGATTCATGCGCCGGATATGCGCACTGAAAGGAGACTTCAATCCATCCTTGTCATCAGCATAGGTGAAGTTGTTATTGCGGTTTGGATCTGCGCCTAACGCGGGATCATCATGCTCAGGAGTAAGCGCTAAGGGTGCACCGCTGCGCCATCTGCCAACCATCTTTGCAGCTATCAACTCTTCATCTTCAGGCGATGAGGCTTGCTCTTGAAGATATTTCCTGAATGCGGCTACCCTGGTGTGGAATTTGCGAAAGGCTATGAAGGTTCCATTACGCCGTAACACTTCTGGCTCTGGACTTGCTGCGGTCTGTCCAACTTCGTCAGGATATCCCATGATAAATTCGCCGGCCTTCACGGGGGGGTCGTAACCAGGAAGGGGACTACCTCGACTTCCTTCTATATGTGGATTGTGAAGTCCATCCTTGAACCCAAATGGATTACGACCATCAGGGAGTTCACTAAATTTCATACGGTATACGACAGAGATTTGAGGCAGATCCCTTATAGACTGGCGAGCTTGCTCAAGAACCACTTCGAGGCTTTTATCATCTCCAGAGTAAATCGCTAGAGCGACATGCATGTCCGATGTGCCAAATGGATACTCCCAATTAGCCGGAGCGTTGTCACCTATATCTCTGAGAATTTCTGCTCGCGCTGCCATGCCTTGGCGGAACTCCTTAGGAAAGCTATCCAAAGATGCCTTTGGAAGTCCAAGTGCCTCGAGCCCTTGATAGGTGAAAGCTATGCCTAACCAAGCGGGAATACTTGGTACCCACCAATCTTCCGCCGTAGCCACGTGTGGAATAATCCGGCGCAACATCTCGCGTCCTTGTGCAGCTTCGTCTATTCGAAGCACGACGTATTCTCCTCTGTAGGGAGATGGACGCGGGCGCAGGATCGTAGCCTGTATGTCGCTTATCTCCAGAGTTGGAGCTGATTGATTATTTTGCATATCGATAATACCAACAACCATTAAGTGTATTTTTTATCCAATTATTATCCTTGGAACCTGCTATAACCATTGCTCCCATAATTTCAAAGTTGTTCATATCGCGAATGGTGAACCGGCTCGTTCCAATGCTGCCAGACGACCCTTCCAACCTCCTGTTCGATGGGCAACCGATACTTCATATACACCGCGGCGCACAGCCAGAATAGGATCATCTGATGCTTCGATGCCATCTGTAAGGCGTGTAGGATCGTGCAGCATCACGGGATCGCCGATCTCTTCTACCGTAGTTGTTCGGATAATTTCGAGCCGTCCAATAGTCACGCGAGGACGATCGTCTGGCCACAGCGCTGTTGGGTCGTCAGTCGGATCACCATCTCCAGCAAGTTGCAAGACAAGATTATGTACCACCGGCGCTTTACCCAGCCGTGCTTCCAGTTCTTCAAAGAGATATGATGGCGGCTGCTTCTGGAGTTCTTCAATTGTCTGACCGGCAACGCCAGCCTCGGGTTGCCAGTGATATCGTGCATACTGTGCCTCATCCGCAGAATTCACAAACCTAAAGGCGTGAATTGCGTGAAAAGTAGTCTGTGCAAAACTGACTGGGGCTGGCACGGCCTTAGCTAACCGGAATGCATTAGCAATCCATGGGCGTGCCGCCAAGAGTTGCATTATTCTCTTCTCGTCGGGCTTACCTGTGGCGGGGTCCGGCTTTAGTGCCTTCAGACCTTCAAGGACTTCATCGGGCGTACGACCAAAAAAGACCGGGATCGTTAAGCCGATTAGGTCGGTTACTGTGCCGTCTGGGAGATAGAACTTTACAGCCATTGAGGGAGTCACTGCAGGTCCCCAAGGATTACCAGATGGGCTGTGTCCATGGCGTACAGTCACCGGGACAGGCTGACCTTGCAGATGTACCGCGCGGCTAAACTTCTTTGCCTCCGGCGTGGCCTTGAATATGGCTGCGTAATAACGACCCTGGGCATGTACTCCACGGTAGCCAGGATGAAACCCCTGAAAATTCTCGTGGATCATTTCAACTAACTCTGCTGCTAGACGATATTGACTTGGAGCCATTTTCGCTTCGTATTTTTGATCGCGATATCTAACTAGTAGCCTCGTCGAGTATGACGTCTAATC
>JBKPEN010000089.1:0-2483 GCA_046728425.1 Thermoproteota archaeon | reverse complement strand
AAGCTTGGGTGTTCTTTTATTATTGCCAGCTAGCCTTGGATATGGGGGAACAATCATACAAGAAGCCTTTGGACAGTTCAATCTTCCTCTTCTGGAACAGCCTACTCCGCCAGAAGAAGAAGATACTACTCCGCCAGAAGATGAAGGTGTAACTGTTGAGGAGGAGACTCCAACCACTCCCTCTACTCCTGCTGCTCCTCCAACTGGCACAACCGGTAGTATAGAAAATCCATCGACGTATATGCTAGCTGACAGAAATGATGAACCGGTACGAGGATTCATAGGCAGCACTCTACCTACACAGGGCGCCATAGGCGGTGGCGGTGCTATTACTCCAGCTGCTGATGACAGCGGTCATATTGTGACTGGGCGATTTAGACTATTTGCAAATGAAACCCTTGTTCGACGGTTTGTAGCTGAAATGAATATAGCTGCAATTGATGGATCATCATTTAACAATGTCACCATTACTGAGAGCGCTCCCCATCGTTTTGAGGTGACACAGGCCAATGGGAGTACAGGAGCTCAAGGAGCCAGCTCAAATATAGTAGGTAGCATCTACCTTAACGGTGGCACCACACCAGTCATAGATAATGTTCCAATGACACTTACAATTAGAGGCCAAAGTCTTGCCATACAGGGAATTGATATTGACGAAGCAAGGATAGCAGATACAGGACAACGTGACGCCATAAGTGCAATTGATGGACAATCGATCTATGGAACCATACCTAGAGTATAGATGCAGTAGCTGCTCTTGTGCCATCGACAAGAGTATAGCATCTTCCCTTTTAATATGGAAGAGAGCAGAAGAAGACTTCAAGATAGCCTAGCCCTGCGTTCAGGGCTATAATCTATTTTTGATTCTCTATCTGCATTATGGGTTCCATTACAAGAGTTTTTGATTAATTGGGGCAATACATATGCTCAGCTTTAGATTGAAGTGTCCAGAATATGTCTGTCTAAGTTTTTGTTCTCATTTTTTTCTTTCAAATCTAGACAGCATATTCAGAACATTATCTCGCTACACATATATTCTATGTGTTTCTTCTATTACAATGTAGATGGATGTTATTCTTAATCAGAAGGGTTGTATTATTTGTCAAAACACTGGCCATCTAGAAGCATTATCAATAGGATGTTCATTCTGCAATGGAACGGGTGAATATACCAAGGCTGCTGAGAGTTACATGAAATCCCACCCTTGCCAGTGTATCTATTACGACAGAAGGAGTTGCCGCTTGTGCGGCAAGAGGTGCCACCACGCTACCAACAATAAACCCAAACTAGTAATTGTGCCCCATTCCTAGACCCCTGCGATAGTCTTCGCTCATAAAAGAGAATCATATTGCTTAGAATAAAGATAAGCTATTTTTTGCGCTGTGTGGATGTAAAAAACAAAAAACTATCTAGACCTGTTTGTTTTACATTAGTAACCGCATTACATTAAATCGACATCATGCGACTGACTCTCGATATAGCCTGCCGATGTGATCTTGATGAACTCAGCATTCATTTGCATCTCAGGAATAGTTTTTGCACCGCAATAGCTGAGCCCTGACCGCAGACCGCCTGCCATCTGCCTTATAATTTCTACTACGCTTCCGTTGTATGGGACCATAGCCTCAACTCCTTCTGGGACATAATCATTAAGGTCATCAGAGTCTACTACCTGAGGCCCCGATTCACGGTATTTCCTACCAAGTGACGCATAAAATGATGCCATACCTCGATACATCTTGTACTTTTTGCCGTTCTTGACAAGAGTCTTGCCTGGGCTCTCATCTGTTCCACCAAAGAGACTTCCTATCATTACTGAGGATGCGCCTGCAGCTAATGCCTTTGTAATGTCACCAGAGTTACGGATACCGCCATCAGATATTACAGGTACCTCATAATCGCGTGCTATTTTGACGCTGTCAATTACAGCAGTCAGTTGTGGCACGCCCGAACCTGTCACGACTCTTGTTATGCATATCGAGCCTGATCCTACTCCTACCTTAACTGCATCGACCCCAGCTTTGATGAGATCACGGCTGCCTTCACCTGTAGCTACATTGCCTGCAATGAGCTCAGAGTCAGGAAATGCCTTTTTGATCATGTGTACAGTATTGATAGCATTTTCGCTGTGGCCATGTGCAATGTCGACTACAATAACATCTGCACCAGCCTCAAGTAGCGCCTCTGTACGCTCTAAATAGTCTCCTTTGACGCCGACTGCAGCGCCTACAAGCAATCTGCCTTTCTTATCCTTTGATGCATACGGATATTGCTCCATTTTCAATATGTCTTTGCTGGTAATAAGTCCCACTATGCGCTTTTTGTCATCAACTACTGGCAATTTTTCTATCCTTTTATTGTGCAAAATCTCCTTTGCCTGATCTATAGTAATGCCTTCCTTGGCAGTGATGACATCCTTTGTCATAAGTTCTGACACCTTGAGTTTGTTGTTCTTTTCAAATGTGATATCACGCCTTGTAATT
>JBKPEN010000044.1:0-3179 GCA_046728425.1 Thermoproteota archaeon | reverse complement strand
AGTCAGAATCGCGCACATCTTCGTAATTGTTTGAACCCCGTACTATGGTATCAGAGCCTCTTTCTGACAGCTGGTGATTGATGTCCATTGCTTCTCCCTGAGGGAGACCTTGAACAATATCAAGCAGCAGTATGTCTCTGTCAATCTCCCTTAGCCCGCAATTAAGGGCAGCTGAGGCACCGACCTTTCCCGATCCGATTACGGTAATTGTCATAGCCGAACTTGCAAGCAGAGTATTGCTTATATAAATTGTGATAGGAGCTGGGTCAACTTTAAACTTTAAATTAATCAACATATCAAATCAATACCGAATTTGTCAAAGAAGAAAAGGAGGGACGACAGCTACTTTGCTGTAGATCGACGTAGAAAAAGGAAATACATGGTGATCATAATACCAATCATCATCGCAGTTGCGGCAGCTAGTATTGCAGCAGCTATTTTTTACCAGCCTCCTACTGCAATGGCAATAAGTGGAATAGAATGTAATAGGTCTGAACAGCTCAATCACCATATTCATTCACATTTAGATGTATTTGTTAATGGAGTACAGCAGCAAATCCCTTCAAATATTGGGATAATTTCTTCACCCTCGTGCCTATACTGGCTTCATACCCATAGTGGAGATGGCACTGTACATATTGAAGCGCCTGAAGCCAGACAATTCACAGTGGGTCAATTCCTTAACGTATGGCAACAGACTCTATCTAATTCAACAGCATTCTTTAACTCCATATCTGATCTGCCAGTGACAGCATATGTGGATGGCCAGAGATTTGAAGGTGATTACAGGACAATCCCGCTAGAATCGCTAAGAGAGATCGTTCTTGCGTATGGCACGCCTCCTGAAGACATTCCAGCTGAACACGATTTTGGCAGCATAACGAGATAAAAGCATAAACGTGATATAAAGCAAAAGCACAAGCTAGGTAACTATGTCAAGAGTTGCCATCATAGATTCCCAAGTGGCAGGAATTGCTGGTGACATGCTGATGTCCAGCCTAGTGGATGCTGGTGCTAACAAGACCAAAGTCATTGAGGCAATCTTTGCTTGCCAGAACTTTGTCAAGAATAGCAGGATAATCGATGCTCATTTTGTCAAAGTGATATCACATAGCTTTGCTGCTACGCAACTGCAAATGAAATATAAAGATGAGGTACTGAAGCGCAAAGGCACAGAAATGTATTCTGCACTTACAAGATGCTGCGACTCTGTAGGGCTTGAGGATAGGGCCAAGACATTTGCATTAGATTCTCTCAAAATAATAATTTCTGCTGAGGCGACCATCCATGGCCAGAATTTTGACAGTGTACATCTACATGAAGCATCCAGCATTGATACCTTTGCAGATCTTGTTGGATGCGCAACAGCGTTGCAGGATCTCCAGCTGTTTGATGCCAAAATGTATTCTACTAAAGTAGCAGTTGGTGGCGGACTGCTAAGATTCTCCCATGGTACCCTTCCAAATCCTGCCAGCGCGATCCTTGAAATTTTCAAGAATAAACGATTCGTCTTGGTTGGAGGGCAGGCTGAAGATGAACTGACAACTCCTACAGGGGCAGCAATGCTTGTCAATTTGGTGCACGGTAGTGTCAACTACTATCCCAGTCTTGCGCCAGAAAAAATCGGCTATGGTGCGGGCACAAAAAAGTTCGAAGGTTTTCCCAACGTGGTTCGTGTAGCAATAGGTACATCGGCAACTGTCTATGAAGCCCACAACGATACAGTCTATGTCGTGGAAACAAACATCGATGACGCGTCTGGTGAGCTAATAGGTAACCTTGTAGAGCAATTGGCTGAAGTTGCTAGGGACGTGACAGTCATTTCAGGTACTACTAAAAAGGGCCGACCGACCTATCTCATCAGGATTATATCGGAAAATATTTGGCTAAACAGTGTGCTTGAGCTACTATTCGATGAATCCGGGACGCTTGGTGCCCGAGTGCAGGAAGTAGAGCGAATTGTTCTGCCTAGGCGCATACTAACTATGTCGGTTAATGTTAACGGCAATATCCTCGATGTACATGTCAAGATTGTCAAGGATTCAGCTGGAAGAATAACAAACGTTAAACCTGAGTTTGAAGATATCAAGATGATTGCAACAAAGTGTCAAATTCCAGTCAAGAGGGCAATGGATCAGGTCCGTTCGGAAGTTATGAAAAAGCTGGGAGAAGCATAGAATGGAAACCTTCAACAAACTGGTAGAGTGGTTCGTAAAGAACGGAGGCGACAGAGCAATAGTGGCACTTTCTGGTGGAGTGGACAGTGCTGTAGTAGCATTAGCTGCAAAAAAAGCGCTCGACAACGGCGCTATTGCCATAACGGCTGATTACAAGACGCTGGCAGGGGAAGAACTTGCCGCTGCATGGCGAGTTGCAAGAGAGATAGGCATTAAGCACAAAGTGATTGAATACAACGAGCTTGAAAACACGTCCTTTGTAAAAAATGACACCATGCGATGCTACTATTGCAGGACAGAGCTTGGACAGCACCTCGCAGACGAAGCAAGAAGAGCAGGTGTTTTACTCGTAGTCGATGGAACAAATATCGATGATCTGACAGACTACAGGCCTGGCATTAAAGCTCTCCGAGAAAACGGGATACGAAGCCCCATGATAGAGCTTGGCATAGGGAAGACCGAGATACGTGAAATCGCAAAGAGTTTTGAGCTCTTCGTTTATGATAAGCCTTCTAATGCATGTCTTGCCTCCAGGATACCGACAGGGAGCGAGGTCACACACGAAAAACTACAAAGGATTGAGAATGCAGAGGCAATAGTCAAGGCAATTTTTGGAGTCAGGCAGGTGCGCGTAAGAGATCACGGTGATCTTGCAAGGATTGAAGTGGGCAGAGATGAGTTGCACAAAATGTTTGATGTAGACAAGCTTGCAATCTTAGACAACAAGCTTAAGGAGCTTACATTCAAGTTTGTTTCTATTGATGTAGCGGGCTACAGGACAGGTAAGCTGGTAGTTATAGATAGGTATGAGTGACGGCAAACATTATTCTCACATTTATCTAGATACTGCAGCATCAACGCCAGTTGCAGATGAAGTGTTTGCGGAAATGTTGCCATATCTAAAAGAACGGTATGGCAACCCGTCCTCTATGCATAAGTTTGGTAGAGAAACAACTAGAGCGATACATCTTGCAAGAAAAAGGGTCGCAGAGATGATAGCGG
>JBKPEN010000072.1:0-2268 GCA_046728425.1 Thermoproteota archaeon | reverse complement strand
GGAAAAGTGAATTTTGGCTGCTCTGATGCCAAGAGCTTCATCTGAGCAAGGCTTGCCTTTTTGACCTTATCGCGCCGTGCAATAGAGTTTGCAAGCTCACTTATCTCTGCATCGCCGTTTGTGTATTTGGTAAAGTAGAGTGAGATATAGTTAAGGTTGTCACCAGTTCTCTCAAAGAGCGGGTTAGAAAAACTGAACATAAGTGACAACCTGTCCATTTTGTGGTTTTGGATATCATCCACTACGCCGGTCACATCTATGAAGGATGCAAGGATATAGTGATTGGCCTTGTTGGGGAAGTAAGGTGTACTTTCCTGAGAGAACGTTGCAGTAACAAAGTAGATATCGAGAATATTATCGCTTTTTTTCCAATTTTCAAGTAGGGAGCCCGATTCCTTATCGTGAGGAATGCACAAATACCCTCGTGCCCCCATGCCCCCTATGCCGGCCAATCTTAGAGACAGGTAATGCACCTAGTATTTATCTATTAATGACAATTTTGATCTAATAATGTAAGTCTCTCATTCACTTACCCAAACAAAAAGAAGAACAAGCTGGATGGTTATACCTTGAATGTATGCGGCGGGAGGCCTGTAGATACACTTCCCCATACGTATAAGATGCAAAAGGTTATTGAAGAAAATATTATTGTGATCCTATAGTGTGAATGTTTATTGTGACTTATTTTTCATACTTTTCTTTTTACGATGTAGTCTTACCTTTGAAGCTAATCGTTTCCCTTGTCATTTCTTTTTCTGCAGAGGTGTAATCTATCCCTTATAACGGACATTCCTCTGTTGGAACAGCGGTACAGGTATCTACGTATAGATATTGCTCCTCTGTTAGGTCCTTTTTCTAATCTTGAATACAAATCCATTTCCGCTCTGGTGATAGTAATCAAAGTCTAAAAAGAAGAGAAAGGAACATTTGCCATTGACTATGTCTTCTTTAGATCAAATTCCTGATAAATGTCTGCTGTTAGTAAAAAGTTTTAGAAGTATCGTATAACTAATTTATTCTATAGGTGTGTACTAGTTTTCGACCAAATGTGTAGAGATCAGCCCTTTTTTATACAATTTTGATTTTTTGCCCAATCAATGAGTAGAGTATTGATACTCACCGTTATTATTATATTTTTTTTATAAAATTCCCGGATAGTCTTTTATCTCAATTTGTAGAAGGCAGATATAATGAATACAAAAACACTAGTTATGGCGTCAGTCATGATTGCAGCAACAGCAGCACTAGCACTAGCTCCCACATTCACCTCAACTGCCTTGGCGGCAAAAGGTGGTGTCAATCCAGGTGGCGGCACCACTGAAGAGTGCGTTCACAACGGAAACGGCAGGACGTCAGACGGCGCATGTGACAACCCGAGTGGCACTACCCAGACCACCACGTGTGTTAAAATCCACGGAAAGTTCGAGTGTACAACCACAACGGAGTAGAAGATAAAATAGCCTCTCGAGGCTTACAATCCCCTTTTTTTTGTATGCAGTTTTATGCGGTTAGTTAAGTAAGTTAAGCTTTTACCACTCCTATCTATTTTACATTTCATGGAAACGTATACAGAAATTGCAAAACGGATCAGAAGAAACATAGTAAGCAGCAAGCGGCTATCAGGCACAACAACCCTTCTGGGTAAATGTAAGGTAGACTGCGCTAAGTAACTGCCCAATCCAATACCTCATAAACAGTCATAGAAGGGAGATTTGCATGTGCCGTTGTCATCCACATGCTGTACAAACACCCGAAGAAGCTATATAGATTAGTTTCCAGAACAATCCTGCTTCTGGTAATTAGTTATGGCGTCAATTAGCTTTTGCTCAGTTTGCGCTACTTCCTCATCCATCTCTTTGATGTTATGGCTTGGGTTCTATGCTCTGAAGGTAGGATTTTTTTGTTATGCGCAAGGCGATGTACAAAATCCACTAATTCCACGTATCGTTTTTGCAAAAGCTCTAGCTCTGCCCTCTCTTTGTCTCTGTCTTCTTCACAGTAGATAACGCCAGCAGGATAAGGAACAGGAACACAGGAAGGTCTAGTTTTACTACTACTACCATTATTATTATTGTTGTTGTTAGCGGTAGCGAAATGATTAACTTGTTGAACTGCTGCGATTACCCCCTGTCTTTGAAGGGTGAACAAGTCCCAAGCATACTGTCTAGCTAAGCTTTCAAAGTGATAAGCCTCTCCACTATTGATGAGTTTTCAGCTTTAGCCCTAGCATTTCTGTATCCTACTTAAAACCTTCTTTCTAATAACGTG
>JBKPEN010000212.1:0-11405 GCA_046728425.1 Thermoproteota archaeon | reverse complement strand
TTCCTTTGTGGGAATAGAGGTAATAGATCCTCAAAGCAAGGTAGTTGAGCGTGGAGTCTCTGCTGTAACTGCAGATAACACATTTACTTACAGCTTTGTAGCCGGTGTGCAAGGAGAGTTTGATATTGATGAGCCAATGCTAGTTCGCGGCAACTACAGGATGGTACTTACGTATCTTCCACCAGGTGAGTCGCCTGACGATCCAGAACAAGTAGAGTTGGTTTTTGAGTATAACCCTATTAGTGAGGCTCCTCCAAGAGCAGCAGAGTCAGCAGCAGGAGGAACAATAACTAGCAGGAGCGGCCAACCTGAAGATATTGAGAGTACAACAACATTCTTTCAAAGCGCAAATGACAGCTTCAGTGTACAGGTTCCAGATGGTTGGATAATACATGACGTAGATAATACAGGCTCTGCCTTATCACAAGAATTAACAAAAGGCTATGGAATATTGGCTCAACTATGCCCCGAGGAGGAAGAACAAGGATCAGTAGTGCCAGCAACGACAACAGTTCCTAGTGTCGGCGGAAGCCCCGATAATACGTTAAGCTGTGAAGAATCTGAAAGTGACGTAATACACATTCTTCGCTATCCTCAGCCAGACAATAACACAACTCCAGCGCCAAGTAATAATACTACTACTGCTATTCCCATCGGCAGCAACAGCATTATAACAGATGACAGTATTCTATCTTACCAGCTAAGTAAGCTTCAAGAAATTGGTGGTTACAGAGGCTTTGAGATCATAAACAATACGGATACGACAGTCAACCTCACAAATCCGCTAACGAACCAAACGGTAACAACAGTGCCAGCTAAGCGTGTAGAAATGACATACAGTACTGCTTCTGCTCCAAATGAACCAAGAGTTGGATATCTTATTTCAACTGGTACAGAGCTGACACAGCCCAATCTAGGGGTAGCAAAGGGATATGCTGTCTTTTATGAGGGTAATTCTCTTTCTGACGCAGAAGTAACAATAGGATTTGGCAGTTTACGACCGCTTTCGCCAGCTGTAGGGCAGATACTTGATTCGTTTGAATTGATAATGGCACCGGAAGTAGCACAGGCATTAGCAGAACAAGCAACGCATACAGCACAAACAGCTGAAATCCCTCAAGGCGTAGAGAATGGAGATGGTGAGGGTGATAACGAAGGAGATGACGTAGGGATTGAAGATGAAGATGGTGATGAGGAGGAAGATGATGATGAAGGAGGCGATAGTGATGATGGAGGAGAAGAAGGAGATGATACTTGAGCAGACGCAGAACAATATTGTTCTGTCCACCTACTATCTAACCGTCTGCTATTCCTGAAAATATTGGGAATATGAGAAGCGCGGGGAGTGGGAATTTCGTGCTGCCTTCCCTCAGCAATATTTCGAACCCACGTGTCCTTTCGGACATGGGATTAGCAATCCCACGCCCTACCAGGCTAGGCGACCCCCGCTCTTCGCTTCTTTTGAGCGCCTCACGTATTAGTGTACCGATGTTCTTTGATGTCAGTAAGTTATCAGGACCGTTGCAGTTTTCTGAAGCGGCGTTGCAAAAGTGCGAGTGCAACAATGACGTTAACTGAGCTTCTTCCAGACCAGGTATTTTTAAAGATGTACAAAGCACTAGCCTGTTGAATTGTTGCTGTTGTTGTTGTTGCTACTACTATCATTTTCCCATCTCCATAATGTTACATGGCTCTCCCCACTTGGAGATATCTCATCAATTCCTGCTGCTATTACACCGTTTAATGGTGCAAGCAAACCAGTTGAGTTAGTCTGGAACACTGCAGTTACAATGCCTTTGCCGCCTCCTTCAGGAGCTGCTGCAGGATTGTTAAACTGCACTATTTCATAAGATGTGGCAGTTACAGTCTCACCATTTTCTGTCCGAATGGTCTCTTTTGCATAACCAGATGATGTTGCAAATGATATAATGCCTGTACCATTACTAGTCGTATTGATAAACTGTGTTGTGTTGAGAGGAGTTAGCATGCCACTTCCTGTAAATGTTAAGATACCATGCGTCTGGTTTATTGGAGTTAAGTTTCCCGGTGGTGAGCGTTCTTCGTAGATAGGTTGTGGTGATAACTTTATTCCAGATGAGGATGTTGTCGCTGTAGTTGCGTTGGTGGTGGCTTGTACTGGAGTAGTATTAGTACTCATAGCCATTGTGGTCGATGCAACTATTATTGCTATTGCCATGATAATGGAGATGGTTGTTACTTTTCCTTTTTCCTTTTGTAAATATCCCATGTATGATTCCGATTGTAATTCCATAACCAATATTTAAGATTTGAATAACGAAGTTAAATCGAGAAAAAAAGAATAATGGGAGCAGAGAGATTTTATTTGGAATTTGTATTGTTCTTAACAAAATAGCTGTCTAATGTGTTAGGCATTTCTTCCTTTTCTTCATGTTTTACTTCTTCTTTAAGCCAAAATTGCTCTGATATATGTCCATCCTGTAGGTGGAAGCTATCAGGTGTTGGCTCAGGATCTTCAGATTGCTTTGGTGTAAGTTATCGATTTAACTTTTAAAAGTGCATACATATTGATCTAAATGGATGATAGCAAGGAAGAGACAGTTTGAGATATCATCATTTCATCGTACCACTACCTTGATTTTGATAGCTATTGTCTCAGTTATGCTTTTGCTGCTGCCGTTTTATTCCGTTCCTCAGCTCGCTTGGAGTCAGTCGCAGGCGTCCGCCGAAGATAATGCATACACTAGAGCCCAGACAGAGCACGTACAGGTGGGAGACATAAACATAGCTTACAAACGGTTTGGAGAAGGAAAACCCATTTTATTTATTTCTGGAACCAGTCAAACCAAAGACGCATGGGAATCCACAACACTATTGGAATTGGCTGCGACTAACCATACCGTAATAGTATTTGACAACCGAGGAATCGGAGAGACATCGGTTGGAACAAAACCATTCTCAATTGAACAGTTTGCAAATGATACAGCAGGGTTGCTTGATGCTCTAAACATAGAAAAGGCTGATGTCTTTGGAGCTTCACTTGGTTCATTTATTGCTCAGGAGCTAACTCTCAATTACCCAGAAAAGGTCGACAGACTAATACTTCATGCCACTTATTGTGGCGGAAAGGAAGCGATATACGCATCAGGACAAGCAGCAGAAAGGGCAATGATACTTTCATCGGCTCAGGTATTGCAAAATATGACAGCAGAAGAGCAAGCTATGGTTTTAGCTCAAATAATGTTCCCACCAGAATGGTTGCAGGAACATCCAGAGATTTTAAATACTGTAATTGAGCTTGCGCCATCCCGATCAGCCTCCCCTGAGATCATTCAACAGCAAGGATTAGCATCTGCTACATGGGAAGGAACCTGTGATAGACTGTCTAGCCTAAAGCAGCCAACTCTACTAATTGTTGGAGATCAAGATGTTCTGCTGCCAGCTGCTAATGCTGTTATGATGGCTCAAAGAATACCGCATTCATGGCTTGTTATTATACAGGGGACAGGACATGGTATGATGTTGCAAGTACCCAATGAATTCAGTGCAATTATACAGACTTTTCTTGAGACTGCCAAGTAGTAGGAAAATGAAAAGATTGTAAAAAATTTGATTATGAAATCTTCATTAGAGCCTTAGTAGTAATAGTAATTAATTAATCAATCAAAGCTCTCCATTTCTGCTTGCTTATATTGGAGGCAAAGTTTGTACTTGTTCGCATTTGTGTGTTTCAGGATTGAATGTACCTATTTTACATATTGGAGGTGTACTTGCTTCATATAGGTTTGTTACAGGCTTGTATTTGAAATCTCCTTCTACTGGGCATGATGGATCTCCAGTTACTGTTCGCTCACATGGACCCTTACTATTTAGTGTAAATCCTTGTGGGCATTCTAGCGTTACTTTTACTTCTTCTTCAAAACCTAATGCAAGGTTTAGACCTAAGTTGGCACCTCTTTGGTCTTGGTCTGTTATTGGTACCGTTATTTGCTCGTTAGTGTCATCTCCAGCAGAGCCAGCGTCGTTTTCCTCATTATTATCATCCTCCTCATCATAGCTGCTGCCATCCAAAACATTAGAGACAATTAACTACCGAGGTCTTCTCTTTCACCTAATGAGGTCTCCTCTTGTTGTGCAAAAACAGATAGTGGCAGCGTTACTCCAGCTGCGGGTGTAATAATGGCACAAGCAAGAGTAGCCATCACTAGGATCACATGCGAGATGTTCGAAACCATTGGCAGCGTGTAAATAACTAATAGTTTATCCATAATAAGGGATTATTAGAACTTTTACTCTATTTTCTGTTATAATAGGTGATTATTACCTATTAAGGGGACAATATTCAGGAGTCAGATACAAACACTGCTTATTAGAGAGGCAAGGGATTTAATGCTGGATCTATTCGAAATTTGTGTTGTTCTGAACAAAGTACATGTCTAACGTGATATTGGATACTTCTGCCTTTTCTTGCAATTGAAAGAGAAGGTTAGATGGACAACTGCTGCTTCCTTTTAATGGAACCAGGATGATAAGATAACCTCAAGCATCTACTTGGAAGAATGGGATCCCGCATCAAATGACTTTGTATTTCGCTGGAATAGTTGCTGGAGAACAAGCATACACGCTAAGATTATCCGTACTTCTCGTGAAAAGTATTATTGTTTAGATTGTGTAACAGCAACGTTTGACTTATGCGAAGGGTAAATGAATTTTTGTTGTCAAGCCGTATGAGCGGCTATGCTATGGCATATTTAACCCAGCTTATTAAGGATCTTTGCAATCTCCTCTTCTGTAAATGCCCTTAATGTTGTGGTCCTAACGTTGCCAAGACTACTAACTTTTAGTCCAAATTCCATTGCTGCCTCGTCGTTTGGAGCCTCCAAGATACCTACTGCATCATATTCACCAAATGTCCAATATATTGTAAATTTGCCACCAATCCTTTCAGCCTCTCTTTTTGCTGCATCCGCACGTCTTGTAGTATCCTTGAAGTTTCTTATCCCTTGATCTGTCCACCGAATCAACATGATATGCTGCTGTACCATTCTACTGAAGAAATAAGGCACTGCTGAACTTTAGTTTTTCGGTAACATCTTCAGTTGGCATTACTATGTGAAAATTATTGAAAAACCATTGATAGAGGTTTTGTCCGACAACCATCCAAAAACAAGCTTGATTTAATGCCATATTCTACCAGATTGATAATAATGGACATCGCTTATGTCAGGATATTGGATAGTGATGTACCTTTTTCTCAATTATCCTCTTTTTTAGATATTAATCACTTATCTCGTCATAGATTTTGAATTTTGCGGATTTTGCTGTTAATAATATAATTATCCAATGTAGTAGGTATTTTCTTTTTCTTCTTCTTTCTTTATCGTGAACCACTCTTTTTCTTCTTGCTGCTCTTAACTTTGGCCTCTAACTGCTAACCTCTCACAAGTCCGTACTATGGTTTCTTAAATAAACGAGTAAGATATGCCATAGAGTTTGCTATAGCTAGGTATCCTATTGTTGTAATAAAACTTGCAATAGTTGAAGCAACGAAGGGTGGATAATCCAAAGTTAGGAGCCAAAAGTGAATAGCAGGTTTTACCGTATTGTATTCAATTTCTGCGATTGAAAGTGTGGATGCTAGTTTTAGTAAAACCCACTTTACTCTCGCAAATTCTCTCCTTTCTCCTTGTTCGTCAACAAACTTGTCTTTGTTGTCAAAATAGAATAGAATACCAAATATTGCAAAGAATACACTCGTTTCGGTAACTATCGAGATTAAAGAATTAACAAGGGAAGACGTTAACCCTGCTATCGCTTGGCTAATTCCAGCGCCAGCAAGAAATGCACCAGCAAAGCCGATAACAATACTTCTGTTAAATAATAGATAGTCTTTTAATCGATTCCTATTCATTTAACTCCCTCTATCCACTTAAAAACTTCCACACTTTCATTTCCTTTCTTCCATTGCAAGTTCAATTCTAAATGAAGACATTATTCTGCCATTTATAGTGATGCCGTCATTCCTTCTTCATATTTTATGAAGACGACTTTTTATAACTATAACTATACTTTTACTCCCTTAGCCGTATTTATTGTACCTAGTATAGGTATCCTGCCATGGAAAACAAAATCGAATCTTCTATGGAAATAGAAGAGACTGGAAATTATCTCCAGCTCTTCCTATACCAAGTGCCAAAAAAGAACCATGATGCCATTGTACAGAATCTGAAGCAATTCGTACCGTGGTTTAAAAAACATGGTGCAAGTGTTGAGTACTACCAACTTGGTAGTAGCGAGACCAAAGCTGCAATAGACTCTGCAAAACAAAGTGGTATGGATGTTATGGACAGCATTGATAAGGTCCTCCTCTCCATCACTACCACCGCCGCCGAAGATCAGGATAAAGAGGAGGACGAAGTTTGGATCGAGCAGCAATACTTCAGAGACTACAAACATTGTAGAGATGTATATTCAAAGATGATGCAAGACAAAAGCCTCGAACCACTAGGCAATGAATTCTTTGGCTTAATCACACGGGGAAACAAATTGATCACTGGAGGATTTAATCGTCTCAGGGCATAAAATAAGAAGAGAGAGAGAAAGAGGTGATTAGAGAGAATATGCCTACAATAGTTCACTTCGAAATTCCAAGCGATAATTTGGAAAGGGCAAAGAAATTCTATACCGAGCTATTCGGATGGAAGATAGAGAAAATGCCTGGTACAGGTCAAAGAGAGTACTGGACGTTTTCTACTACCCATAACAACAGAGGTGATAGTAGTGGTGATGGTAATGGTAGTAGTGAGCAGCAGCGAACAGTTAGCGGGGGAATGATGGAAAGACAGATGCCCCAAGAGCCAATTATGATCTACATTGGAGTTGATTCGGTTACAGAATACTCCAACAAGGTTGAAAGACTTGGAGGCAAAGTGATAAAGCAAAAGACAGAGGTTCCTGGATATGGATGGTTTGCTATATGCACGGACACTGAAAACAACGGGTTTGCACTATGGGAGGCTAATATTAATACTAAATAGAATTCTTTGAAGCAGATTACCACTATAGTTTCTCCTTCTTCTTTTTATGTTACATGCCCAAGTGGAAAGTAAGGCATATCCTTCTAATCATCTGTCACTTCAGCCTCCATAGTCCAGTCCTCTCTAATGATGGCAAAGCTACGAGTGAGAGGTATTTCATAAAGACCCCCACACCCTCCCCTCTCAGTGCCAGCCAAGTTATATCCAAAGTCATCCGGCTTGCATCATGACAAACTTTAGGTATATTACACATCGGCAGGAAGTTATTCAATACTCCTGCGACAATTGTGGTAACATACTAGCTGAAACAGAAGCACCAATTGACTACAACATTATTTTGCACTGTTCATTCGAAGAAGTTTGTCCTAGCTGCGGACATTTACTCCATCAGAAAATAATTATCAAGGACAAGGAGCGACAACAAGAAGCAGCAGCACCAGCTTGGCAACAACAAGAACAACGCCACACATCATTACCGGTAAAGCTGGAGACCGCCTATGACATCCTTCAACCACATCGACTCTCTTTCGACATAGCCCAGATTGACAGATTCATTGACTTAACCGACAGAGGTGGTAGCAGCCTTTGCATATCAAGTAGCGGCAAGGTTAGTGGCTTACAGTACATAAACAATCTCCTCATTACAAGGCTATGTGTCAGGGCCTTAATGTCAAGACGGCAGGGAGGCTTTGAATCTCCTTCTGTCATTTTCATTGATGCAGGCAATTCCTCAGACATTTATCAGTGCGTGAATTTTGCCCGGCAGTATGGGCTTGATATCCAAAAAGTCTTGGATAGCATAATTGTTAGTAGACCGTTTAACATTCATCAGCTTGCAGGTTTGCTCATAAATGAGCTTGACCCAGCCGTAGTCACACAGCGCTTTGGCGCCAAACTCATAGTTATCTCTGACCTGGTAAAGACGCTCGTTCAAGACTCCCAAATTGACCCAGATGAAGCTCGCTGGCTTGTCAAGGAAATGTCAAGGTCGCTTCGGAAGCTTGCAAGTAATGTCTTGGTTGTAGTATCTCTCAATGAATGCCCGCCTCAGTGCCGCAGCAGCCTTCTGTCCTTGTTTAATAACCAAATCCATATCGCTGCCGCAGCCAAGGAACCAAGCAGGTTCCGGGTTAAAGTCAGCTGCAAAAACAACCTTCATCATCACAACAGTAGCGAGAAGCTTTCCTCCTCCTTTATTATAACTGAGAGGGATTTCAAGATTATTCCTGCAAGGTGATAAATACTACTACTGCTGTCAAAAGCAGCCAGTTCAGAATTACTAGGTTCCATAAACTATGCTAGCAATTCCAGTGATAAAGTGTGGCAGCAATTAGATGCAATAAATTGCTTAGCTGCTTCAGTTAGCTCTGACTTAATATCCGTTTTGTTAAGCTTATGTCAAGTAAAAAAGTCAAAGACGCACTTCTTTTTGAAGTCCTTCGTACATCTGTGTTGTTATGTTGTTTCCTGTTAATAGAGACAATATCGCCATCATGTGTACTATTGTGTATATTGTTTTTAAAATTATCTAAGAATTATAAGAGTCATATCCGTCGCTTCTCTTGCTGAATTTCTGCAAGGATTTGTTTTGCTTTTCTTAATGGTTCCGTTGCTCCAGCGATGTGTTCTAGCTGTTCTATCGCTATCAATAGGACTATTGATTTTCTATTACCTTTGATCCATCGTACGGCCCTGTCATAACTAATAACTAATAACTAATACATATACCATCTTTATAAAGAGGGGATTAAGCAGCAAAAAAAGAAGGAGAGGGATAAGAAAAAGATAACCTTATTTGCATCTACCCGTCAATCGATTCATGTTAACAAGTTTTGTCGCTCTCGTTCTATCAGCAATTTTGATTATTACGAGTATGACAGCCTTTCCAATAGCATCAGCATCAACAATACCACAGCAACAACTAGTCCCGTCACTAGTAGAATATAGTAATAATTATTATCAAAACGCAATGGACGGCTTTAGAGTGCAGATCCCTAAGGGATGGGTTATATATGATTTAGACAATACAGGACTTGCCGCACTGGGGCTTGCGGAACAATTAGGTTATGAGCTTCTAGCAGTTCTATGTCCACAGGATGAAGCATTGCCCGCTATAGGTGGTACTTATAGGTGTCCTATAGAGTCAAATCCATCGACAACTTTCGTTTCCCTTTTTAGATATAGCAATCTTTACGATAGGAGAGAATTTGCACCAATTATAGAGCAAAACAAAACTATCAATATATCTGATCTATTCGCATTTCATATCCAACGTACAGAAGAGGAAGGTGTCAGCAACATTCAGATCCAAAAAACTGGTCTAAAAAATAATAATATGACTACCATTAATGTGATAGACCCAACGACAAATCAGACTGTAGAAACAGCTCCCATCATGGTTGCAGAGTTTAGTTATGGACCGCCGGAGTTGGCATCGTCATCATATTTATCATCAAAACGCGACCTTGTTCTATTAGCATTAAGTAATGATACCAATACAGGATTGGTTGTGGATCCAATTCTACAACAGGAAAATGAGACTCTCTCTACCCTGCCGCCGCCAGTACAACAGATACTTGACTCGTTTGAATTAGTGATACTCCCCAAAACATTTCAAAGTAATGAAGACGGATTTCGTGTACAACTTCCCCACGGTTGGGTTGTTGAGGATATAAACAGTACAGACCCCCGATTCGAGCAACTCTCAATCGAACATGGTGTGGAGCTTCTAGCTAGACTCTGTCCACAGGATGAAGCATTGCCCGCTATAGAGCCTGGATCATATGCATGTTTATCCGAATCCCTAACAGATAAGGAGGTTGATATCCTCAGATTCGCTGATCTTCATACCGTACCAGAATTCTCAGCCCTTGTACGTGAAAACAGATCTATTACTACATCTGACTTACTGGCATATTATCTTCAATATCAACGGAAGACTCAAGATCCTAGATTGTTTCAAAGTCTTGAAATTGTAAATAATACCGACATAGCAGTAAATGTTACAGATTCACTAACAAATCAACCAATAGGAACAGTCCCTGCCAAATATGTAGAATATGTTCATTCTAATGTGTCGGGTATAGGAAGCTACAAAGAATATGTTCTAATGGTACTTAGCAATGACACCAATACAGGCTACGTTGTACAACCTACACAGCCTCAGGGTTTAAACATTGGAGAAGCACCACCACTACCAGTATTTGTAAAAAAACAAATATTTGATTCGTTTGAATTAGTCAAGTAGAGAGGAGGCAATCAAAGCTGTTGCTGCAATTTCTCAAGAGCCCGCAGAACGTCAATTCTTCATATCCCTGGATGGCAGCAAATAGTGTCTAGTCAAGACTGGTGAAGGAACCTTACCACTGAGTAAATCGAGCACTTCCGGTTGAATCTGTCCTTTCTCAACCAGTTTGCAAACATAAAGGATGCAGGAGAACTCGCCCTTGCAATCTACTGTTGGCATTGCTTCTGGATTTATCCAACTATTAGAACTGAGCTCAATTTAATACCGTAGTTAACTAGAATAGAAGGAATGGACTGGATGACTTTATATTATAATAGTCAGAAAATTACATTACGCGTAATGACAATGGTAATAGACATACTGAGATAGATATGGAGGAGTAGTAGTCGCTCTGCATATATAGATACCTTCAACCGAAGTTTAAGAAAGCTAGCTAACACAGTAACTATGATATTTCTTAACAGGATAGTTTCGATTCAAGGGCCTGTGGCTTGCTTTAGATGCTTCTTTTCTACATCAAATTCTCAATATTTTGCAGTGTACCGCACCAAAGCATTTTAATAACGTGATATCTCAAGGTAGGAAATTATGATGGTAGAAGACGAAAACTTTTGGCAAAGTGAACTAAGCTCCCTTGGTATAGAATGCAAACGAAAGAATGAGCTTAATGACAAGGAAGAATTAAAAGCACTTGCCACGGCTATAAAGGAAGTCTATTTTCAAGATTACAAGACTGCTTATGATCATAACCGCAGACAAATTGACAAATTACATTTCGAACTTCACCATTATTAGAGCTAATATGGCAGCTAGTACTGTAGCATTTGTTTTGTGCGAGTTGGTTTTGCCCGATATTTACCAAAAAATAAGCTCAATCTATTGCCATAGAAGAAATTCTATAATTTCAACATTACCAAGTACGGAAAGAAAATACCTTAGTTTCTTTTCTTTTGGGCTTTTAGATAATTTTTGAAATCATAACATGAAAATTCTTGTACGGATTAGCAATCCCACGCCCTATCAGACTAGGTTGCTCTCTCGCTCTCTGAATCTGAGTTAAACTCAAACTCAGTGTGTACTTCATCCTAAAACACAATATTATAATGTCGTCGCTAATCCTCTGTCATTTACAATTTGTTTAT